>JBGSKR010000479.1:0-7577 GCA_041741135.1 Mariniblastus sp. | reverse complement strand
TTCTTGCCTTACGACGATTTTCAAAAGTTGTGGCAAGAAGCCCGAGCCAATCAACCGCGCCCGACCAATTCGTCTCCGCCTCTGGGAGCCTTAATTACCGACATCGAATCGGTCGCCACGCTCGGAAAGGAAATTGTTAACGTGGACGCCACGATCAAGATCGAATTGCTTCAAACAGGTTGGCATCGAATTCCATTGCGACTTGCCGATTCCGCGATTCGCGAGGCCACCATTGATGGAAAGGAAGCGCGCATCGTACCAAATGACGGTCGCGGTTACGAACTGCTGGTTAATTACAGCGACGACGATTCAGAAAGTACCGATTCGAAGAAAGAATCATCGAAGAAGGAAGAATCCAAAAAAGATAATCCGAAAAACGATGTTTCTAACAAGTTTCAATCGAAAACGATCGAGCTAAAACTTTCTTATGCGAAATCGCTGACGAAATCGGGAGGACAAAGCCAAGTTGCTTTTCAGGCTCCGCAAGCTCCCGTGAATCGGTGGACAATTCGCACGGGACAAAGCGGCATCGATCTCCAAATCGAGCCGATGATCGCGTCGTCAAAGAAGGAATCTGAGAGCAATCCTAAGGCGAAACCGAAAACCGATGACAAAGATTCAGCCGACGATGCTGACGCTGATTCCGACGAGAAAGCAACCGAACCATCGACCGAACAAACCGGCGACGAGATTCTCGCGTTCGTCGGTGCAGCGCCCGAAGTTCGCTTGATGTGGACGCCCAAATCTGAAGGCGCATCGGGTCTGACCGCTCTCGTCGCTGCGGAAACATTTTCGCGTTTCCAAATCGATCAAGGCGTTGCCCGCACCAGTGCCACGGTCAAGCTGGATATTTCGCGAGCCGAAATCGATTCGCTTTCGCTGACGGTTCCAGCGGATCAAAAAATCGTGAACGTATTTGATCGCAACATCAAAAGCTGGGACGTGAAAAAAGCGGACGAGGGACAAACGGTTTCGATCGAGTTGTTCGAGCCTGTGTTGGGCAAGCAGTCGCTAACTCTAGAATTGGAACAGTTCATGGAAGAAATCGATGGTCGCTCACTGACCGTGCCGTCGATCGCCGTTGCTGACGTTTCACAAAATAGTGGCGTCGTGGTTGTGAATTTGGCGACGGGATTGCGAGCTGAAATTGAAACAAGAACCGGTTTGACTCAGCTTGACGCGAAAGAATTGCCAGCCGAGCTTCGTCAAAACGCCGCCGATTTTGCGTTTCGCTATTCGTCGCTGCCGTTTGAGCTGGTGCTGAAGACGACCGAAATTCAACCGCAAATTACCGTCGATCAGTTGGTCGAAGTCGGTCTTTCGCCGGAATCGATCGCCGTCGAGATTTCGGCTGAGTTCGATATTCAGTCCGCAGGTGTGTTTCAGTTGTACTTCGACATTCCAACCGATTTCGAAATTCGAGATATTCGTCCACTGGTTGCCAAAGACTTGCAAAACATTGCGGTTGATACATTTTATCGCGACAAAGATAACAAAAATCGCGTCGTGGTGAATTTGACTCGCCGGGCACTCGGAAAAATCGGCTTGCTGGTTTCTCTGACTCAAGACCTCAAAACCGATGAACTGCTGACGCCGCGCGACACGGACTCCAAATTGTCGTTGACGATTCCTGGAGCGGCGATTGATGGTCTCGATTTTTCGAAAGGCAACGTCGTCGTGTATTCACCAGACAGTTTACAGGTGAATAGCAGTGAAACCAAAGGGCTGCGAAATGAAAGCTTTCAGACCGCGTTTGCTCGTCACACTGCGGTTTTGCGGGAACCGAGTTCGCGAGCGACGCTCGGGTTCAGTTTTTCTAACGCAGAGGCTTCACTCGAACTGCTGGCGAAGCGACGACGACCGCAAGTCACGGTGTCTCAAACCTTGCTGGTTGCCGTGCAATCCGGTGTGGTCAAATATGACTCGCGATTGTTCTACGAAGTGCTGTACAGTGGCGTGAAATCTTTGCGACTCGATGTGCCGACCGCATTGGTTAGCGATCTGCGAAACCGCTCCGGCAATGTTCTCCAAGCGGCTTTCGAGCCACAGCCGGATGATGTGCCCGCAGGCTACACGGCTTGGAAGCTAACCGGCGAGAACGAGTTTTTTGGCAAGCAAGAAGTTCGCTATACCTGGGAACAAAAAATCGCCGACCTTCCGTTGGGTGAGCAAACGTCGGTCGAAGTTGATCGATTGATTCCAGTATCTGCCGACCGAGCCGATGGGCAAATCGTGCTGACGAAATCCGAAACCATCGAACTGCGACCCGAATCCGATTCGAGCGGTTTGCGACCGATCGATCCGCAATCGGATTTGAAGAATGGAGTTTCGATTGCCGACGCTTCGATGGCGTTCGAGTTTGTTGATGACTGGAAATTGAAGTTGACTGCCACGCGTTTCGAGTTGCAGGATTTGAAACGCACCAGTATTTCGCGCGCGGTTGCCCAAGTTGTCGCGCTTCGCCAGGACGAGCTTTCGGTGCGCTGTCTGTACCAAGTTCGCAGTGCGAGCCAACGTTTGTCGATCAAGATGCCCGCCGGTTTCGACGCGGATCGTTCGTTCGACGACCAGCCGATTCGCATCAACGGACGTCGAATCACTCCGGAACGGGGCGGACAGGATTTGATTTTCGTGCCGCTGACGGGACTGAACTCAGAAGAGCCGTTTCTGTTAGAAGTCCGTTATTCCGTGGCGGGTTCCCCCAGCGATATTGAGTTGCCTCAGTTTACTGACGCGATCGCCAGCGGCGAATCGGCAGCGAACCAAGATTCAGTCGCGATTCAAAAAGTTTTCTTGGTCGTTTATTTGCCGTATGAACGAGCGTTGATTTCCAAATCGGGGCCGTGGACGGACGAAGCCGTTGATACCAATTCGTTGTCGATTGCCGATCTCATGAATGGGCCGCAATCTTCATCGCTCACAGATCGGATGTTCCGTCGTCGTCGCGAGAATGTGGATCGGTTGGTGAGTTGGGTGTCGGAAGACGTTAGCAATGTCGTGCCTGGGAGTCAGGCGTTCGAAGTCGATGGACGGCCGTATGTGTTTTCGACGTTGCGTCCCGATCCACCGCCAACAGGCTCGCTTCATTTGCGAACAATGAGAAATTGGTTGCTGAATGGAATCGTCTGTGGGCTGGTGATTGCGGTGGGCGTCATGCTGTTGCGAAGTCGCTTGACGACGCAGCTTGTGGGCGCGATCGCTGTTATCGCCATGCTGATGATGTTGGGGATTTTCTTTCCGCTGGTCACCGAGCATTTGTTCAGCGAAGCGTTGCTGCTCACAGGAATCGGCGTTGGATTGGTGTGGTGCGCTGGCGATGTGTTGCGTGGCTTGGGTAGCTTCACTCGCCGCCGCCCTGATAGATTGGCGAATGTGGTAGCTGTTTCGGAAGTTGAGTCGGCAAGTTCTTCGTCGGCTGTTTCATCAAGTGGAGCGGTTACGGAAACTTCAAGTGAAACCACTCCTTCATCTGAGTCATCAACGGAATTGAAGCCTGATGATTCACGAGTTGGCGAATCGTCTAGCGATGATCAAACTGCAGAGGGCAATGTTGATCGTAACGAAGAGAACGGAGGCCAGCAATGAGCGGTCTCGTAAATAATCGTGCATCGCTGGCAGTGACAGTTGTGTCACCTTTCGCGCTTTTGGTGAAAGTGTTGGCTGTTGCGTCGCTGTTGTTCGCTGGCGGGTTGATTCACGCTCAGCCACTCCAGTCGCCGGTACCAACCATGCAATCGCAGCAGTTGCAGTCTGACTCGCCTAACGCTCCAAACTTGGACGCTGCTTTGCTTCAAACGGGCTTTCCAAACTTTGCTCAGTCGGTCGAGAACGAAACGGAACCGAAAACTCCTGTTCGCCACATCTATGTTCCGCTCGATAGTCTGAACTTGCTACTCGAAGGAAATTCGAATCGAGTGTTGATTGATCGATCCGAGTATGAAGAACTGTTGGCCGCGACGCGCACTCGCGAGCTGAAACGGGCTCCGCTCGATAGTGCAATTTTGTCTGCAAAATATTCAGGCGAGATTGCCGATGATGTGGCGACGATCAAGGGTGAATTGGTCGTCGAACGGCTCAACGATGGGATGGTCGAAATTCCGCTGCCTTTTAGTGGCGTTACGATTCGATCTGCGACAATGGGTGATCAGCCCGCCAATTTGTGGCGAAATCAAAATGGGCAAATTGTGCTGCTGACCACCGCGACGCAGCGGGAAACACTGAAGTTGGAGATGTTGGTTCCGGTGTCTGCCACCGCAGCGCGGCAATCGTTGTCGTTGCAATTGCCTGCCCCTTCGGCGACGGAGTTTGAGTTAACGGTGCCCGGCAATGTCGAAGTGAAAAGTGGCGCGGCGGTTGTCGAGCGGACTTATGATGAGACGGCCGACACGACCAAATTCGATTTATTGCCGACGCGAGCCCCGCTGAATCTCGTCATGTCGCTGAATAACCGGTTGCTAAAAGACGATCAAGTCATCGTGTCGCGAAGCGTGTTGATTCACAAACTTTCGCCAACTCAGCAGGAAATTCACCTTACCAGTTCGCTCGATGTGATTCATGGAGCAACCGAAGAGGTCGAATTTGAAGTGCCGGACGGTTTCGAGGTTAGCGATGTGGTGACGGAATTGCTTGATCAATGGCAGATCACCGGGGAAAGCGATGCGCGGCGTTTGCAAATCACGCTGCGCGAACCGACTCGCGAGCCGATCGTGCTCAGCATCACCGCGATAAAAACGGGCCCGCTAAATGTGGATTGGAAATCGGTTGAATTGCGTCCGGTCAATGTGGCGGGAATGGTTTCACTGATTGGTGTGCTCGCCGATGTTGAACTTGAGTCATCGGAACTATTCGCCAAAGGCGTGATTTCGATCGACCACGAATCGCTGCTCGCCGCTTTGCCGAGTACGCTGAACCGTGCTCCGCGTCAGCGTCCGCTGAATGTCGTCGCGGCTTATTATGCCCCTCAAGCCGATTATTCGGTCTCCGCAAAATTCTCGCAGCCCGATCCGGAACTGATTGTCAAATCTTCGCTGCGATTAAATATCAGCGATCTGGAATTGAGGCTGGATGGCGGTCTTGCGATGCGCACGAGACACGATGCTCGTTTTGATTTTCGCTTGCAACTGCCAGCGGACTGGCGATTGAATGAGATCACGAATCTAGCCGGGCAGTCGATTGCCTTCGAACGAGTTAGTGCGAAGGGCGATTCCGCTGATTCTGATGATGCCGTTGAAAGTGAGCGGTCTGAATTTTTGATTCGATTACCCGCGAGGATGGCCGATGGAGATTTTTCCGCCGAGGTGACGAAGCTGTTTTTCAAAGCCACTCACACGCCGAAGGATTGGCTGGAAAATTGGGAAACGAACTCGCTCGATTTTCCGTTGGTTACGGTTGTTGGCCAAACGGAACACACGGGAACTGTCCAGTTTTCGACGGACGAGGATTTAATCTTGCAACCGACGAAAACAACGGGGCTTGAATTGCGAGACGACAGCCAACCATCCGATTCGAACCGGCCCAATTCCAATCCAGCCCAGAATCCAGTCCAGAATCGAGACGACGAACGATTGGCTTATCAGTTCGACGATTCGAATTTCATGTTGAGTCTCGATGTATCACGAAAATCGCCGAAGCTGACCGCTCAAGTGATTCATTTCTATCGCCTGGCACCAGAGCAGATCGAAGTTCATGCGGAGTTGGAGTTTTCGATTCGAGAGGCTGCCGAAGACACGTTTGAGTTTGAGCTGCCGCTGGATTCGCCCGAGTCGATTTCAATTCGTGCGAAAAATGTGCCGCTGAAGAATCAGTTCAGTACGGTGACCGAAACGGGACGACTTTGGACAGTGAGGCTGGCGACACCGCAAACGGGCACGGTTCTTTTTTTGGTGGACTACACGCGCCCGATCAGTTCCAAGCAATTGGCCAAATTGGAGCTGACGCCGATTCGTGTTCAAAAGGTCAATTTCCAAACTTCGTTGCTGGCCGTTGAAGGTAGTAGCGAGTTGGATATCGATCTGAAAACTTCAGCTCGTCCGGTCGATGTGGGCGAGCTGTCGAAAGCCGAGTATCAACCGGGGCGACGATTGTTGGGTGCGTTCGCGGCGGGCGATGATTGGCAATTGACTTTGTCCGGTCAGCGGCGTCCAGTTTACGAATTGCCCGCCGCGATTGTGCAACGCGCGGAAATGGTGACTTCGGTTTCCAGCAACGGCACCACGCAAACGGCGGCTCGATTTTTGCTCGCAGTGAAGCAGCAACCCTTTTTGCGAATCGAGTTGCCGCCCCAATCGACGTTGTGGTCGGTGATGGTTGACGGACAACCCGCGAAGCCTCAACGATTGCCCCAAAAATTGACGCAGAGCATTGCGGAGAGCGTTTCAGGTTCGGGTGAAGGGGCTAAACCAGCGTCTGGCAATGGAGGCAGTGCCTCATCGAGCGTTGGGGAAACTGTGATCGTCAGCTTGCCGGATGCCGACTCGGGAAAACTGCGCGATGTGCAATTGGTTTACGAATCGCAATCCGTGGCCTTCAATTTGGTGGGCAAGATTGTCGCCACCGCGCCGAGGTTGTGGTTGATTGAATCGGGAACGAGCGAGGGAATGAGTGCCGAGAAAGAGGCCCAGTCTGCGGAGCCGATTCCGTTGGTGGATTTGCAATGGCGATTGTTGCTGCCGCATGGATTTTCTGTGGCACAAGCCGACGAACATTTTCAATCAGCGCAAATGGCGACACCGGTCTCTCCACTTCGTCGTTTGGGCGATTGGGTTTTCCGATTGGGCGGTGGCTTTCAGTCGTGGTCGAGTGCCAAAGAAGCCGCACGGCGCCCTAGGTCCTCAAATCGAGCTTTTGCTACGAGCGACAGTGTTGAGAGTTTTACGCTAGACAACTCGATACCCACGGATCGATCATCGGGGGACCCTCTCGACTCGTTGCTACCGGAGGATTTAGTAATTGAAGATGCTATGGATTATGACGAATTTGAACTACTGGAAACGGAGTCTGGTGAGGATGCCATTGGAGGAAGAGGCCTAAAGACGTATGGAGAGACAGCGAACTCGATTCCCACCCCGAATGTCTCGGGCAGGCTCCCTGAACCCACCGTCGACCCGAAACCGTCCAGCGGAAAATCCGCGGAGCAAAAACAATTGGCGTGGGCGCTAAGTGGACTGCGCAGTCTAAACATCAATTTGACAGAAACTGGAAACTCGGTTGCGTTTTACAATCTGGGCGAGCAAAGGTCGCTGCGTGCGACGCTGATTCATCAGACGCGGGCCGACTGGATCGGGTTGACCTTTGCCGTGTTGGTCGCGTTGGCTGGCGTGTTGCTCACGCGTCACAGCGGCACGGCGAAACTGACATTGCTGGCGGCAGTACTGCTGATCGCTAGCTTGTGCCCGCTGCTTGGATCGCGTTTTGTGCTGCTTCAATCGATTGTCGACTCACTGTTGCTGGCGGTCGTATTGTTATTGCTGTTTTATTTCATTCACTGGATGGGAAGCAAACTGGTCGCTGCGATTACGAACATTGGCGCTCGATTGACATTGATCTTTTGCGTGCTCGCTTTTCTTCCAGTATTTTCG
>JBGSKR010000478.1:0-3052 GCA_041741135.1 Mariniblastus sp. | reverse complement strand
GCACTCAACGACGGATTCCTTGCCGAAACGGTTGCTCCGGCTGAACGACTTCACGCCATCGATCCGATCGGTGAGCGGAGTACGACAATCCTCGGCATCGCCTTGATGAAGAACAACGACCTCAGTCAAGCCGAACAGGTCCTTGGCGACTACCTCAATGAACATGATTCAGGTGTCGTAGCAACGAATCTCGCAAAGGTATATGACGAGCAAGGTCGCAGGCAGGAATCACGGGCCACCTTGCGGCGCGCATTATCGATCGACCCAAATCAAGATAACGGCCTCGAGTGGTTTGCCGCGATTGCTCGTGAGGAAGGTGGCGACGAAGTGTATCTTGCAGCGATGCGTGACATCGCAAAAGAACCAGCAAGCTGGCTCGCCCAATTGTGGATCGCGCGGGACTTCCTCGAACACGATGATGCTCAATCGGCAATTCAAATTTACAAGCAGGTCTTGAGTTCAGCAGACATTGCTGAAGACGGCATCATGATGATTTCTGGAGATCTGGGAAATAATGGCTATATTGAAGAACTCATCGAACTGTTTTTACCTGTCTTCGATGTCCAAGCACACGGATTCCAAGTGGGGCTAAATCTGGTGCAGGCATGCATCGAATCCCATCGGAAAGACGACGGCTTGCGAATCTGTGACGAACTTCTTTCACTAAATCGATACGATCAAAAACACATCATTGACGAACGACGAGCTCAGCTGACTGCGATGCACTAGAATAAGGCATAACCAATTAGAATTTGACATCGCGGATTGATGGAACGGGTGCTCAGTAAAAACGCTTGTTGCCGAAGCGATAACGGCTGATTCACCAAGAGTTGGAGCCGATGCTCAAATTCTTTGTTCAAGAAGCCCGGTGGCGATCACCTTCGCTGTTTGGCGACGGGCGTTGGCCTTGGTAGAATCTTTCGTAGTTCAATGTCGTTCTCATCGGTGGAGAACGGCGACGTAAAAACCTTCCGTTGTATGCCGCAGTCGTTCGGTGATTCAGATTGGTGACTCCATCACAACTCGATCCGGACTCCGAATTCGTGGCGATCGCGGCAACGCGGTTGTCCGTCGTGCCCTGATTCGTTACGCACGATGGTTGCGAGCGAACTACGAGTTTCCGATTCGTGTGCCTGTCTACCTGTTGCCCAGCGAATTTGTGACAACCATCGTCGGGGCCAAATGTTCTGCCAGTTTCTTTGCGCCCTTCGATCAAACGATCGAACCCTACATTCGGATCGCCACTGGTGACTATCCTGCGCTTGCCGCAGAATCTGGTCGTGACAACGCACTCGCTTCGTTTATCATTTCAATGTCGCACGAGGTTGTCCACTATCGTCAATGGATCGAAACGGGCGACATCTGGGAGCGTGGCGTCGCGCGGCGTGCGGTGACCATGCTACGCCAATATGAAAAATCCGTGGACAAACCGTAATCAACGTTAGTCGCCCAGCGAATTGGGTTTTGGGGGCAGCGAGGTACGTACTTGACCTGAAGTCCATGTTCAAGGCGAGCCGCGAAATCCCTCGGCCCCTACCTTCCTCGGAATGTTTGAGTATCCGCAATTGTTCACTGTTGCCAATTTTTTTCAGATCAATGCCGGCGACGCGTTGATTGAATACGACAAAACGACAGCGACCCACACCCGAACGGGCTATGGAGCCGCCTACGAAGTTATTCGCGATGTTTTTGAAAACGGCGAAATCTGCGAAAGCCACGTCGATGCTACTATCATAGGAAAAAATGTCGAATCCGTCAGCGCGGAAGCGGTGACCAAAGATGGCAAGCTTACGATTTTCGCTATCAACAAAACGCCCCGGCGAGTTCCGTTTCATTTGAAATTTAACGGCACGAGTTACGATCGTCCGCTTGCTCATCGAACGCTGTCCTTCAGCGAAGTGAATGAATCAAAGTCTTTTGCCCTGAATCAACCAGTGCTCTCGGTGGTTAACCCCCGCGAAGGGATTCAAGATGGAGTTATTCTTTTGCCGCCATTGTCGCTAAATCGTTTTGATAAGCCGCCGACCAAATGATTGACTCGTGGCCGTTTTGGCTCAACCAAGATTTGCAAGCGGGCGCCGCGCTTGGTCAAATTCCTATTCCGCCGCTTTAGCCTGACCCGCAGGGCGTTTGTTCTGCTGAGCCTCGGTATTCCGATTTTGGTTTCGGCCCAAAAATTGCGACGATGTGCGGCTGTGCGGAGGCTACGTCAGGGGACTCTCCGGGGTTATTGGCCAACTTCCTGCCTTCGCTCGCCGTGCGATCGAGATTGGGTGTCTTCTGCTTTGTCGCTTCACCATTGAGAGTTTGAGGAATCAGTTTCTTGCAATTGCGATCGAGATTGGGTGTCTTCTGCTTTGTCGCACTGAATGGCTCGATGTCGGCGTAGCCCATATCATCAACGAAGATGAGGACGATGTTGGGCATCACCGCGAGGGGGTTCGCTCCGGCGCCTGTTGTTCGTCCTGTTTGCCAAATTTCGCGCGGCGGTCGCGCTCGTGGCGTTCCGTTGAGGAGAATGTTCCCTCCCGCACCGGTTCGGTTGCCTGTTTTGCGAGGGCGGTGAGTTTCGTGAGCAGTTCGAGCTCTTCCTTTGCGAGATTCTTCGACTCGGAGGGATCGTTGACGAGATTGTAGAGCTCCCACGGTTTTTTCGGTCCCGGTTGCACGGCTCGCCAGTTACCCTGCCGGATGGCTGTCCAGCCGTTCATTTCCCAATAAAGATAGTCGTGCGCCTGCTGCGCTCGGCCTGCTGCTATTTCGCCGATCAACTCCGGCACGAGGCTGATGCCATCGATTCCTGCGGGAGCTTTGGCTCCGGTGAGTTCGGCGACCGTGGGCAGGATGTCCGGAAAATAACCAAGGTGTTCGCTCACACGACCAGGCACGATTTTCCCGGGCCAGCGCGCGATGAAGGGAATGCGCAGGCCGCCTTCGTAAAGGTTGCCTTTTTTACCCCGGTATTCGACTCCGGTTTCTGGGTTCTTGTTGGCGCCGTGGATTCCGCGAGGAAATTCCTTGGACGGGAAATAGTCTGCACCGCCGTTGTCGC
>JBGSKR010000477.1:0-2902 GCA_041741135.1 Mariniblastus sp. | reverse complement strand
TCGTCGTCTCCACTTTCGAGCAACCAGTCGGTAATGCTATCCTCCAAAGAAGCTTTCTTTGAGTTGGCAGTTCGAGCAGCCGCGTCAGCAATGTTGGCGATAGGCGGCTTCTTCAGTCCTGCTTTCACTGGATCGAGTAGCAGTTCAAATTGTAGACGCCCCACTCGGATCGAGTCACCGGCACGACCTACGTGAGGAGCCGTGATGCGAACACCATTTACGAATGTGCCATTGCGACTGCCCATGTCACGAATAATGACTTTCCCATCACCAATCTCAACTGCAGTATGCTCGCGACTAACTAGATCGCTTGCTGGGCGGAGGTGAGCGGTTTCGCCCCTGCCAATAATAAATCGAGGGACCGAAATACAAATTTCTCGGCCATCATTTTTTCCTCCGACCACTCTCAGGCTAACTCGCATAGATATATTGCCTCTCTAAATGCAAATTTTTTTTGAAGACGCGGTGAATGAAAAACCGCGTTTGCCTCAAACACGGTAACACTCAGGTTGTACGCCAAACGTCATTCTAAAGATTATTATAAAATTCCCGCCGTTTGTCAAATCAAGATACCTAAACAGTCTTGCAACGGAAGGAAGGTTTTGGAGTAGCGAGACCTGGATTTCTATAACGATGTACATCGAGTTCGACACCAGCCAATTGTGTGGAAAACTTAATCGTGGCGAGTTATCTGGCTTGTGAAGGCGCACTTGCACGAATTTTGACTTCACACGGGAAAGGGCTTTGCAAGCTAGTATTAGCAGGCCAGTGACGCATCTTCTAAGTTTACCGTCGATTGGTCCAATCCACTTCACCGAATTGGATTCGTTGAATCTCTGCCGCAACCCCGACTTCTTCATTCGACAGTTTTGCTAAAGTTCCTTCACAATTTAAATCTTTCACAATTCGACTTGCGAGCCTCTCCATAACTTCAGAAATCGAAAGATTGAAGTCAAAAGCCAAATCCGTTAGTCCTGGTAGTTCAGGAGCAAATTCGGATCGCTGCCAAAGAATACTTCCATGCTGCAACATGGCATTTTTTCGACGACGCTGAGCGCTTCCGACGATCTTGTTTTCGCCAATCAAAACGTCACCCGGATGATGACGCTGGAAACAAAGAAACGGCTTGGGCTGACGAGTAGTACGCTGAACTCGTTGTTTGGTTGACTGAGAAAGCTGTGGACACGGAGCTTTCTCAGTCAGAAAACGACGAACGGAATCTTCAGGAGCCTTGACCACTTCGACAAATTGGTGTGCAGCAATCTTCTGCTCCGACAGAATTTCTACGATGGCTTGATGAACCAACGCATAAATTTCTTCGTTCGCTTCCGACCAACGGCTTTCATTGGGCAAACAAAGGCTGTAAGTGATTTCGCGATCATGCATAATCGCACCGCCACCCGATGAACGTCGCACCAGCGCGCATCGCTCGCTGGATGGATGTTGCCCGCGATCATGCACCGATTGGAAATAGCCCAGTGACAACGTGGGTTCACTCCAGCGGTAAAACCTTAACGTCGGTTGACCAGTCTGATCTGCCGTTTCGAGAATGGCTTGATCGACCGCCATGTTCCAACTGCCAGTCGCAGGTGCGTCGATGATCAGTCGCATGGCGGCATCATTGGTGAAATATCGTTCCGCGTTTCAAGATTCATAATCTTCCAGCGGCGGGCAACTGCAATTGAAGTTGCGATCACCATAAACGTTGTCGACCCGATTGACTGTCGGCCAGAATTTCGCTTGACGAGTAGATGAACTTGGAAAGACAGCCTGCTCGCGAGAGTAAGGTCGCTGCCAATCTTCATCCACCAGATCAGCGAGCGTGTGAGGTGCGTGATGCAGCACACTTTGCTCAATCGCGACTTCGCCATTTTCAATCGCTGCAATCTCAGCTCGAATGCTAATCAACGCATCGCAGAAACGATCAAGTTCCATTTTCGATTCGCTTTCGGTTGGTTCGATCATAATGGTGCCAGGCACCGGCCATGACATCGTTGGTGCGTGAAATCCGTAGTCCATCAATCGTTTGGCGATTTCGACTTCCGTGACGCCGCAGGATTCTTTCAGCGGGCGAATATCGACGATGCACTCGTGAGCCACTCGACCGTTGCGGCCTTTGTAGAGTACATCGAAACTTCCGGCGAGCCTCGCGGCAATATAGTTCGCATTCAGAATCGCAACCTCTGTCGCTTTTCTCAAACCGGCTCCACCCATCAAGTAAATATAAGTCCAAGAAATTGGCAGAATCAAAGCCGAGCCCAACGGCGCCGCCGAAACGGCATTTGGATGATCGTTCAACGAACCAGCAAGTTGGCCGTTGTGCGATGCTTGTTGCGATCGAGGTTGTGTTCCATGTTGAGGCAGAAAAGGAGCCAAGTGTTGTTTGACGCCGATCGGACCCATGCCCGGCCCGCCGCCACCATGCGGAATGCAAAATGTCTTGTGCAGATTCAAATGCGAAACATCGGCTCCCATTTTTCCGGGCGCGGCGATTCCCACCAACGCATTCATGTTCGCTCCATCAAGATAGACTTGACCGCCATGTTCGTGAATCAAATCGCAAGCTTCGCGAACGGTTTCTTCGAACACGCCATGAGTGCTGGGATAAGTAATCATCAGGCACGACAGATTTTCGCGATGTGTGACGGCTTTGGTTCGCAGATCGTGCATGTCAATGTTGCCATCGTCATCCGTCGCTACGACCACGACTTGTAAGCCCATCATACTGGCGGTAGCGGGGTTGGTGCCGTGCGCGGAACTGGGAATCAAACACACATTGCGATGTTGCTGACCGATGCTGGCCTGATAACCGCGAATCGCTAACAAGCCAGCGTATTCACCTTGAGCGCCCGAGTTCGGCTGCATCGACAAGGCATCGTAACCCGTGATTTCAATCAGCCAA
>JBGSKR010000476.1:0-6886 GCA_041741135.1 Mariniblastus sp. | reverse complement strand
AAAAGTCTACGATCCATTGAAGGTCTCTGATGCAAAAATCGAGCAACTAACGCTCAGCGTGGATGATAAAAACCGGTCGCGCGAAATTCCCATCCGCGTTTACTTACCGAAGGAAACTTCCGCAGCACCGGTGATCTTGGTCAGCCACGGTTTGGGCGGTAGTCGTGACAACGGTACTTATTTGGGCAACCATTGGGCGCGGCGCGGCTATGTTGCAGTGTTCATGCAACATCCGGGCAGCGACGAAAGCGTCTGGAAGGAATCGCGATTGGGTGAGCGGATGAACGCGATGCGCAAAGCCGCCAGTGGTGAGAATTTCATGTTACGCGTGAAGGACGTGCCGGCCGTGATCGATCAACTAGAGCGCTGGAACAAGGAGGACGGACATGCATTGCGGGGTCGTCTCAATCTAAAACAACTTGGCATGACAGGACATTCGTTCGGCGCCGTCACAACCCAGGCAGTGAGCGGACAGTCATTCCTCAGCCGCGAGATATTTACCGACCCACGAATCAAGGCTGCTATGCCGATGAGCCCCAGTACGAGCAAGCTCACGAAACCCGCGAAGTCCTTTAGCAACGTTTCGATTCCCTGGCTGTTGATGACGGGAACCAACGACACTTCGCCGATTAACGACACGGACGTTGAGTCGCGATTGGCAGTCTATCCCGCATTGCCCGCAGGCAGCAAGTACGAACTGGTGCTCGACAAGGCCGAGCATTCTGCCTTCAGCGAGCGAGCGCTGCCGGGCGACAAGGGTAAACGAAATCCCAACCATCACCGCGCGATCCTGGCCATCAGCACCGCATTTTGGGACGCATGTTTGAAGGAAAACCCCGCAGCGCGAAAATGGATCGACAGTGACGAAGTCCGCGAGGTTCTCGACCCCGCCGACCGCTGGCAAAAGAAATGATCGACATGACGTCAGCGTAGCACGCATCCATCACAAAGAAAACGTGTTTAGCCGGAAACAAGTCGCAGTTGCGAGTAAGCTCGTCCCACCGAATCAATGTGGATGGTCGGTCTCTGTCGTCATCTACTGGTACGAGGTAGCCGACTTGACCTCGTCGGCCCGAATCCTTTGTCATGCCATGCCCAGCGAAGAAAAAGAAAACTCGGTCATCATCAGCTGTCGATTGCTCGAAACCGAGAAAGCAATCCAAGACACTTTCCCTAGATGGCCGATTTGTCGAATGATTTATGCCCAGGTAGGACTTCGCATAAAACCGCAACGAAAAACCTGATGGCAGGCGAATCCGTGTACATTACGTGTACAAACAAAAAAAGGCGTCCGCGAAACGATCTTCGAAAACGCCATTTTAAGTCGATAAAAACCGAAGCGGAGGACACGGGGGTCGAACCCGCAACCCATTGCTGGGCAATTGATTTCGAATCAACCTGCTAGCCATTCGCTTATCCTCCGAACGGTTCAGCCGAAAATTGTAGCACCGATCAACGTCCGCTTCCAGTCCGCGAGCTTGGTCATTTCCAACCCAGTGCTTCCGCCGAATCTAATCTCGCAGACCGACCAGCTCGCACAAATTAGCGTTTGCCACATTCGGCGGGCAACTCCAAACTAAAAAGAACAGCGCTTCGCGGCACCAGCGACCAACCGAATGCCCCGACGCATAGCCCGTTCCCTTAGCCGCGACGAGCGCCGCTTGAGTCGCTCGCAGAACTAGACTGTTGGCTTCGATGCGCAGTGATTCGGAGCTGCGGTTGGTGGTGGCTTCGGTGTTGATGTCTTCATCGAAGTCAGTCAATGCTTCGTCGTTCGCTGCGGATTCCCTGTTGCCGTTCGAATCGACTTTATTCTTGCCGAATGAAGAAGTAGAAGAAGTGTGACTTTCTTCTCCCGCCTCGGCCAACAAGTTGACTCTTGCCTCATTCCATTGACGTTTCAGTAAATCATACTTGTCCATCAACTCCGGACGCTGCTGACTTTCAACTCGCAAAAATTCGATCGCGGCACCCGCAAGTCCGATGGCTAACCCCGACGTCTGCGACCCGCCAGTCGCGCCCATCGTGCCGGACTTCAGCACTTCGACAACCGGGCCTGCCAACAGATACCGCTGCGGAACGGTCACATTTTCAAAACGTACCGCGCCCGTTTGGCTGCCAGACAAGCCGACGAGCGAAATCCCTTTCTCGATCACGACACCTTCCAGCGATGTTGGAACGGCCAGCAAAATCTGACGTCCATCATCCAGCTCGGCACCGACCACCACACTGCTAGCGCCACAAGCACCGGTCACCCACGGAGTGTAACCGTCCAGAATCCAAACGGCATCGGTTGAATCAATCGTTGAATCATTCGTTGAAGCACTCGTCAACGAAGCGGTTGGGGAACTGGGTTGGGCATCCGATAATTTCGCGCTGAGAACTGGTTTTCCCAAATGACGGCGGCTGGTTGTCAAGTGCGAAATGCCGACGGTCGCGGCGGAAGCCCCCGACAAAATACCGGCCACTAATTCGTCGCGCAAGGAAATATTTTCGCTGGCAACGATCCGACGAATGGCCGCCGCCCGCTGAGTCACAATAAAAGTCGTGGTCAAACAAGCCGCACTGAGTTTCAAGTAGCCCGCCAGAATTTGCGACGCACTCCAACCCGCTCCGCCCATCTCTTGAGGAACGAACCATGCGTTGACGCCATATTCGTCGATCAACTGCAACTGTCGGGCTGGCCAATTGCTTGCGTCGGAACTTTCTGGCTGAAGCGTATCAGCCATCTCAGCCAGCGAGCTGCAAAGTGCATCGAGTTGCGGGTCGTCGGGGCGAAGGATGTTTTTCTTACGGTTCATAACACGTTCAAGTTTTACGGATAGTCGTCGGTGCGGGAAGTAGGCAGAAAACCGGAACGCGGTCGGCACGCCCGTAAGCTTTGGAAGATCGTGCTACTTTTTGAGTTTGGGTTAGAAGATAGCTGGGTTAGAAAATGTCGAGCGTCAGTCTGATATCTTTTAACCCCATCATTTTTTAACCCATTTTCCAATCAAGAAATGTTTGGGAATTCGTAAGTGTTCGGCACTCCGTCAATTTGCGAGGAATTTTAAGCGACACGATCTGGTGGGTGCGAGGGCCTCCCGTCCGCACACCACTGAGCGCGGGCGGGAAGCCTGCGATCCTAAAAAACATTTCTCGCTCGTGACCAAAGGTGTCACGGGTATCGGATATCTTATAAGCTTCGCCTATTGAAGAAAAATCTACGATATGACTTTCCATCGGGGAACCAGCATGACGCGCGGAACTGATTCATCTACCACTAAGAATCGCTCGACCTACGAAATCGATGGCCACAACCGCGTTTTCCTCGGACTTGACCGACCGCCGCTCCACTCAGCCATTGACTGGCTGATCGAGAAACACACTTCCGAAATCCGAGGGACTGAGGTTCTTGACCTTTCTTCGCTGATCACCGTCGTGCCGACCGCCCGCGCTCAAGAGCGGTTGCTGCAATTGCTGGTTGCCGCGACTGATGAATCTCAAACTTGCTTCACACCGCCGATCATCACGACGTTGGGAAATTTTCCCGAGTACCTTTACGTCGCTAAAAAGAAACTAGCGTCCGATCTCGATCAGCAAATCGCTTGGTCGCTCGCACTCGATCAAACGCCGCCTGAGCAAATTGAAAAACTCACTGGCCGAGCCGACTCTGGCAGCATTCGCGACTGGCAACCGATGGCTAATCTGATCTCGAAATTGCATACGCGACTGGCGAATGATATTTGGGGCTTTCGCAGCGTCGCCCGCGAAGTTGCCGGCTTGAAGGGATTCTTGAAACAGGAACTGGCTCGGTGGGAAGTCCTCGCTGATTTACAAAAACGGTACTATGACATTTTGGCGACTGCTGACCTGTGGGACAAACAAGCCGCCCGCAGTGTCGCCGCTTCGGGTCTGTTGAAAGCCAACGAAATCCGCTGTCAAACCGACAAACAAATTGTGATGTTGGGAACCGTCGACCTTAATCGTTCCGTTTCCGAAATGTTGCGTCAGATCGCCGCCACGAATTCCAATCAAGTCCATATTCTCATCGCCGCCGGCCCCGAGATTGCGGATCGCTTTGATGCCTTCGGAAGTTTGATCGTCGAAAAATGGCTCGACTCGCCGCTCACGTTTTCTGACGAGGTTCTCAAAATCGCCGATCAGCCTGCCGATCAAGCGCACGTGGCAGCGCACTTTATCACGCATCTCGACGAAGCGTTTTCCGCCGACCAAATCACGATTGGCGTGCCCGACGAATCCGTCGTTCCGCAGCTTGAACGCAGCTTACACGCGATTGAATTGCAGCACCGAAATCTTGCCGGACAACCGCTCACGGAAACGGCTCCGGTCTTTTTACTGAACGCTTGCCGTGAGGTGATGCAGACATTTAGCTACGACGCGATGGCGGCTCTTGTCAGACATCCAGACATGTTTCGCTACCTCGTTAGTGATATCGAATCCAGCAAGATCGGAGACCCGCAAGCGGCTGGAAATTTTCTGGCTGATCTTGCGGAGTATCAAAACTCGAATCTTCCAGCAGCGATTGGTCTCGACGAAAAGAAACCGTTCGGCGATCCGAAAACGATTTCTGAAGATTTTGATCCGGACGATCCGGACTCGATCAAGCGTGCCAAACGCAACGCCGTCGCAGCCGAACGACTCAACCGCGTACATAAACGGATAGCGCGGCTGTTGTTGCCGCTTGCCACAGGCTCTCGACGAATCGGACAATGGGCCGATTTGTGGAGCGATATCCTGATCGAAATTTATGGCCAACGATTGCTTGATCGCAACGACTTCAACGACCGTCGAATCATCCGCGCTTGTGAAGCCATTCAATCGGCACTCGACGCTCAGCGCCATGTACCGGAGTCTTTTGGCGCGATCACAACCGCCGCTCAGTCGCTGGATTGGGCACTCGCGGCGGCGGCGGAACATCGCGTGGTGGCTCCATCGTCGTCTGCGGCAATCGAACTCGCGGGTTGGCTGGACCTCGCTTTCGACGATGCTCCCGTGATGGTTGTGACGGGCATGAACGACGAGTACGTGCCTCGTTCCGAAACGGGACACCAGTTCATTCCGAACGAATTATGCAAAACGTTGGGCATCCTGGACAATGATCGCCGCTTCGCCCGCGATAATCATGCACTGTTGGTGATCACTTCGGTGCGAAAAAACATTTTGCTGGTCAGCGGTCGCCATGATGAAAGCGGCGAGCCGCTCAAGCCAAGTCGTTTGTTGTTTGCCGACACGCCAGCCATCGCCGCACGTCGCGCGAAAGCGTTCTTCAGTTACGCGGGCAAATCGGAATCACCGTTCTGGTTATACGATGGATCGAAGTGTCATGCGGATCAGCAGTTCCGAGTTCCATTGCCCGTATGCACGCGCCCCGTGACAGCGATTTCGGTCACCAAGTTTCGTGATTTCATGAAATGCCCGTATCGGTTTTATCTCAACCATATTTTGCGGCTCACTTCGATTAGCGACGATTGGCAGGAGCTTGATGGCGGCAAGTTCGGTGACTTGACTCATAACTGCCTTGAAGCGTTTGGTAAAAGCGATCTCCGCGATACGACCAGCGAAAAGAGAATCTTTGAATTCCTTAACGACAAACTCGAAACAGTCGTCGCCGATCGTTTTGCCGGCGCACGATTGCCTGCCGTGCGAATTCAGATCGAACAGTTGCGTTTGCGTTTTGAAAAATTCGCGGGGCAACAAGTCGCTCATCGTCAGCAAGGTTGGCAGATCGTGTCGACGGAAGAAATGCTCGAGCACGATTTCGACGTCGACGGAACACCGTTTTGCATTCGCGGAAAGATTGACCGCGTTGATCGGCACGAGCATGACAATCGCATCGCCGTTTGGGATTACAAATCATCCGACAAAGGCGAGCCGCCGAACTCGGTTCACTATGCTCCGCGAAAAAAGGAATGGAAAGACTTGCAACTGCCGCTGTATCGGCATTTGGTTAAGGAAGTCGCGGCGGTTGCGGATGCCAATTTTTCGAAAATCACGATGGGTTACGTTTTGCTGCCGCGCGATTTGGAATCGGTTGGTTTTCACACGGCGGAGTGGTCGGAAGAAGAACTGGAGACGGCGGATGAGACGGCTCGACAGATCATTCGTCAAATTCGCCAGTTAAAATTTTGGCCGCCCGCACCCGAGCCACCGGCTTACTCCGAAGACTACGCCAGCATTTGTCTGGATCGTGTTTTTGAGAAACCGGTGAGGAAATAACAACATGACCTCCCTCGAAACAACTTCGATATTTCCCAATCAAATCATCCGCGCCTCGGCGGGTACTGGAAAAACGTTTCGGCTTTCCAATCGATATCTTCGTTTACTGGCTTCTGGTGCCGAATGCCAGACGATCTTGGCCACGACGTTTACGAAAAAAGGTGCCGGTGAAATTCTCGACCGGATCGTGGAACGGCTTTCAAGTGCAGCACTAGATGCCAATCTCGCGAAGAAATTGTCAGACGAACTTGAGTGGAAACTTCCACAAGCCCGAGCCGCTGACGTGCTCCATGGTTTGCTGAAGAACATACACCGACTCGAGGTCAGCACTCTCGATTCGTTTTTCAATCGAGTCGCGAAAGTCTTCAGTCTTGAGCTTGGTCTGCCGCCGGTGTGGGAGATTGTCGATATCCAGCAAATGAACCGCTTGCATCAGCGCGCTATTGAAACCGTGTTGCGCGACGAATCGGTGATCTCGCTGTTACACATGATCTCGAAGGGAACCGTTGACCGGCGAGTGGCAAGTTTGGTGAGTGATTTGGTGCAAAGTCTCTATGAGACTTATCGCGAGTCGGGACCGGTACCATGGGATGCGCTGAAACAAACTGGCAAGCTTCTGACCGAGGCTGAACTGGAATCCGTGTTGTTGCAAATTGAGGCATTTGTG
>JBGSKR010000475.1:0-4267 GCA_041741135.1 Mariniblastus sp. | reverse complement strand
GCCTTTGAGCGTATTCATGGCGACATGAAATGGCGCCTTTTTGAAAGTCTCTCCTTCGGCAAGTTTTTCGATTTCTTTGAGTTCGACAGCAACAAACTCTGGAAGCAACGATTCATTCTGACTGCCGAATTTGTCTTCGCAAATTCTGGCGATATAGCTTTCCATAAATTGGCGACGCGAAGCCAACGTGGCATGATGTTTGTCTTCGAGTGCCATGATCGCAGTGATGGCCGGAGAATACTTCAAATTACGCTTTACTAAATAGTCCGTGATGTACTGAGACGTTTTCTGAGCATTGGTCAGCATGCTCGATAAATGACCGCCGGTGAGGTCGGTGTCGGCGTAGTATCTTACACCAGAATTGGTCGGCAGCAGAAAGGGATTGGTCAAGCTGAGTTGATGAATTCGGTTGCTGCCGAGTACGGACACATTTGATCCATTACGTTTTGCCTTGGTATCGGCCTGCAGTAACCGCTGGAATTTTGCGTTGAAAATGTATTCGCTGATTAGCCAACGTCGGTCATGGGTGAAGCCCGGCAAGTCTTTGAACTCACCGGAGAAAAGTTTTTCATGTTCGACGTAATTGCCAAACTCCGGCTTCTGCATTTTCTTGGCTAACTTCGACGCATTGTGCTTGTTCAGCTCTTGCAAAATCCAATCGATCAAACTCGCTCGCTCCGAAGTTGTCGGCTGGTCTTCGTCCTCGGGTGGCATTTGCCCCAAGAACAATTGCTCGTGAGCTCTATTTAGCAATTCGAGTCTTGCGTCGAGATCCAGTTGCTCCATCGAATCGAGTCGCACATCGCCTTCCGGCGAATCGCCGCTATGACAATCAAGGCAATGTTGCGAAAGTAGCTTTGTCACGTGATCGGGGCCAGCGAACGCATCATCGGCGCGGGCTTCATCGCTGGCGAACAAGATGGGCGATATCGAAACGAGTAACACCAACAAAAATCGACTCGACATGTTGTCTCTCATTCGCAGTTCGTTTGAAACTCAAAAATTTTATCGGTCAATTGATCGATAACACGTATGGTGGAGTTGCCCAATGCTAACTCATTGCAAAAAAAAACTCTAGCGTTTCAATTCATCTCTCATGAGAATTGGATTGAGCACCACATCGCCAGCGATGGAATCGGCAGACTATTCGTCGTCTTCGCTCTCAGCTTCATCTTCCGCCTTCTCTTTCTTTTCCTCTGCATCAGCCTTTTCTTTCTCTGCGTCAGCTTTCTCTTTCTCTGCATCAGCCTTAGCTTTTTCTTTTTGCTGTTTCAGGATTTGTTCACGAATTGATTCGAGTTGTGATTTTGCGAAATCAAACTTATCGTCTTCCAGCGCCTCATCAATCGCATCAATCGCTTCATCGAACTTGCCGGCTTTTGTTGATTTGCCAACGGAGCGGGCGAGTCCCATCAGCAGCATTTGTTGGGCTTCTCGTTTTTTCTGTGCTTTGAACTCAACAAGGTATGCTTGGCGGTCCCATTTGTCATCAACTACTTGTTCGAGTGGTGAGTCCATTTTCATGGGGTGTCCAATCCACTCGATCTTTCCTGTCTTGCCGACAATGAAAGCACAAGGGATTCCTCGTTGGCCCGCAGCCGCGAAGTAGTCTTTGTAGACAGAGCGATCAGGATCGACGGTGAGGCAATAGTTGTTGGTCAGTTCGGCGTAGGTTTGCTCTTCTTCACCACGAACGGTCTTTTCGAGAAACGATTCCACTTGATTCAGTTTCTCATCGGAGACGCTGATAATCTGGACGCCCTTATCGGCATACTTTTCCTGAATTTCGCTGAGGTGCGGCATCGATGCAATGCACGGACCGCACCAAGTTGCCCAAAATTCAATGACGTAAACTTTGTCCGATTCAAATTTCGTGATGTGCTCGAACTCTCCATCGTTGTCACTGACCCAGTGCTCGATGTCGATCTCTGGCGCCGTGGAGCCGATCGTAAATGCGGGCTCATCGGCTAAAGAATGGGATGGCTGACCGCACATGCCAGAAAAAAATGTCGCGGCGGCCAAACCGAGCGTGGTCAGCATGTTTGATGGGAGGAAGAAGTTTCGCATTGCAATTTTCCGTTAGCAGGAGAGTAAGAGTTTCTCGACGAAGATAACAGTATAACTATACGGTAGACAGTGTGATCGACCAAACGCGCGTTTCAAATTTGTTTTATCGAGCGGCGAATAATTATCAAATATGACCCCCAGACCGTTGGAATTATTGAACCGCTGGTGTTTATTGCAGAAAATCCGACAATCAAGTCGGCCTACTTCCACTGATACGCGACCAATTCCTGCAAATTACGAATGAAGACTTGGTTTCCACGAATGGCAATGTGAGCCCAGCTATTGTCGCCTACCGTGCGCGAGTCAATCCGTTCGTATTTTGTTGGGTTTACCCGAATCAGCAGTAACTCGCCACGTTCGTCCAAAGCCAGAATTTTGTCTCCATTGGCAATCAAGCTGACGTACTTTCCCATCGGTGCGGTGCGCCAAGTTTCTTTTCCATCGGCGAGGTCATAACAAGCCATTCGCTGATTTCTCAGATGAGTATAAGCATGTCCGTCGATGATGACGGGTGTCGTCATGTAGCCTTGAGCGGGCAAGTTCCATGATTGCTTCACCGCGAATTTGTCAGTCTGTTTTTTGACTGAGATCAATTGGCTGGTGCCGCCGTAAGCACTGACAAACAGGCTGTCGTTGAAAACCGTCGGCGTGATGATATTCATACCACGGAATGTCGGAATTTCGGTGGACCACAGCGTCTTGCCGGTTTCGAGATCAACGCCGCACAAATCTTTCCGATTTTGAACAATTGCCATCCGCTGTCCGGCGATGGTTTCAATTACAGGCGACGAAAACGCGCCGCCCATCATGCCCCCTTCAACTTCAGCACCTTTCCAAATCAGTTCGCCAGTCTTTTTATTCAACTTGCAGAATCCGCCACCGGCTTGAACGTATATCGCATCTCCGTCGATCAGTGGTGAGCAGACAAAACCAAACGAGGGAACATCGGATTTGAATTGGGCAGGAAAATCGACTTTCCAAATTTCTTTTCCCGTTTCCGCGTCTAAGCAAACGAGTACGTCACGCATCCCAGCCACATACAGTCGTCCCTCGTCGTAAGCGGGTGTGCTGCGAATCCAGTCGCCATTACTTTTTGCGAAAAAGGGAACTGAGAGCGAGCCTTCCCACTGCGTCGTCCAAAGCTCTTTGCCAGTTTCACGATCGAAAGCTTTGGTGACCTCGAACTTTTCGTCTTTCGTTTCAGTGGTGAACACACGATCGCCAACCACGATCGGGCCACTGTAACTTGGGTCAAGCTTAACTGACCAAAGTTTTGTTAGATGATCTTCGGAAACGGATTCCGGCCAGGGTGCGGCGGCGATCTTGCCGTCTCGATTCGGCCCGCGCCATTGTGTCCAGTTGCTTGGTGTGGTGTCACTAGACGTGGTTTGATAAAAAGCCGAAAGGTTGGCCGTTGTGCAGGTAAAGCAACTTGCCGCCAAAAGAATAAGTTGGAGTGTGAGTTTCATCGGATTTTTTCGCTTAAGGTTTCGTTTAAGGTTTCGTTTAAGGTTTCGTTTTAGTGGGAGTCACTTCCGCATTCGCGATTGGCAAGCTACCGGCGAACAGGCCTTCGATGACGCGGGTCATGTGACGCAAGTTCAGTTTCTCCCATTCGTCGGTGACTTGGTGATAATCGGTATGCAATGATCCCGCAGAAAAGCTATGAGCAATAACGTCTTTTTCCACGAACGAATAATTGTCGCTGGCTCGATATAACATTTCGCTGAACTGCGGGTGCTGAAACGTCTGCACACCTACTGTTGCTGAGCCAACGCCCATCAATTCTCCCAAATTAGAATGCTCCCAACCGGTCATCCAGACTTTTTCGTGAGCACCGGGTTCTGGGCGACCAATCATTTCAATGTTGATGTTGGCGACAACTTTTGCCAGCGGCCAACTCGGATTGTTGGCGTAGTGACGGGAACCAAGCAGTCCCTTTTCTTCGCCCCAAAAAGTCATGAAGATTACCGTGCGTTTTGGTCGAGTAAGCAGTGCGGCAAAAGCGTCAGCCAATGTCAGCACAGCCGTAACACCGCTGGCATCATCATCGGCTCCGTTGAAGATTTGATCCCCGCCGAGAGTCGAGCCTTTGTTGTGTCCGATGTGGTCGAGATGGGCCGGGAAGATGCTCGCCTCCCGTGATAGTTCCGGATCGCTGCCAGTGAAAACTCCGCTCACGGTACGGACGGTTGACTGT
>JBGSKR010000474.1:0-2492 GCA_041741135.1 Mariniblastus sp. | reverse complement strand
ATGTCCACGCCCGGAGCCTCCACGCTAATCTTCTCACGAAGTCGGGCAATGATCTCGTCACGATTCGTATGCGATTCCGGATTCATGCTGAGGATATATTCGCCAAAGTTCACGGGTGACGCATGCTCATCCATCTCGGCGCGTCCGGTTCGGCGCACAAAGTATAATATCTCTCCCGCTGGATTTTCGGCCGACTTTTGCATCGATTGGAACACACGATCGATGGCACCCGCGACTTTGTTCGAGGCGTCCAGCGATGAACTCGGAGGCAACGTCATGTTGACTTGAATGCTGCCTTCGTCGAACGGGGGCAAGAAATTTCTGCCCAGCATCGACATTTGCCAGGCTGCCAACCCAACGGCGATCCAGGTTAAAATAATCAGAGTCGTGGGCATTGCCATACTCAATCGAACCAAATGGGAGACCACTCTCTTTAGAACTCGCAGCAAGAATCCATCACCTTCGTGGTGCGTCGCGCGAGATTTTGGTAGCAAGTAGTACGACAAAACTGGCGTGACGGTCATTGACACAATGAACGATGCCAAAATGGAAACGATGTAGGCAAATCCAAGCGGCGTGAACAACCTGCCTTCAACGCCGGACAGCGCGAATAGCGGCATGAACGACAAGATCACGACCGCCGTACCGAACACGATCGAACTGCGAATCTCTTTGCTCGCCTCAAAGACAATGACGATGGCTGATTTTTGAGCTTCGATCGGCAAGCGATTATTCTGCTTCAGGCGACGAAAAATATTCTCAACGTCAACAATCGCATCGTCAACCAATTCTCCCATCGCTACCGCGATCCCGCCCCAGCGTCATTACGTTGATCGATAGCTCGGTGCCGCTGAGCCAGCTGATCATCCGAAAGACAAGGGTCGTTAAAACTAATGACAATGGAATCGCCGTCAGCGTGATGAACGTTGTGCGGAAGTTCAGCAAGAACAAAAACAACACAATGATGACCAGCACGGCACCAATCGCCAGCGCCTCGGCAACGTTAAAGATTCCGCGATCAATAAAATTCTTCAAACGAAATAGTTCGCTATTGACAATGATGTCCGCCGGCAAAGATGCTTCGACCTCTTGAAATGCTTCCGCGACGTCATCCGTGAGCTTTCGCGTATCGACGTGAGGTTGTTTGACGGTCGTGAACACGATGCCCGGACGGCCATTGACGCTACCGTCGCCGCGTTTGAATTGAGCACCTTCAGTGATCCGAGCGACTTGTTCGAGCAGCACGGCACGCTTGCCGTGATTACCAACGGGAATCTTTTTCAAATCCTCGACAACGACACGTGATTCTGGCCCCAGTCGTCCCAGCACACGAATCGGCCGTTCGGTTTCGCCAGTGACGGCAAACCCGCCGCTCGTATTGATATTGCTCTCACGCAGCGCTGCGGCCACGTCTTGTACCGTAATGTTGTATTCGAGCAATGACGTGGGGTCGATCAGAATTTGATACTGCTTGCGGTCGCCGCCGAGCATGAAGACTTCAGCCACGCCCGTGACCTTCAATAAGCGGGGACGGATAATCCAGTCGGCAACGGTACGAAGTTCGAGTTGTTGTTTGGCATCGGTGAAGAAATTGGCTTCATACGTTCTGCCCTTGATCTCGATCGTGGCAGTGCCCATCGAGATCGATGGAGTTCCCGCTGCGAACTCTGGATCGTCAATCCACTTCTGAGCCGTTGGTTCAATCTTTTTCCAAGTCGAGAAGTCATGACGGTTGCCGGGCTTCCAGATTTGAATCCGGAAACCGCTGTCAGGTTCGCTGACCATTTCAGCCATCATGTCCGAGTGGTCAACCGTAGTCAGTCGCCCGCCTTCGGGACCTCCCTGGCGATAGATTCCCGCCACGACGATTTGTCCCATGATGGACGAAGGCGGTGTCATTTGTGGGCGAATGCCGTCAGGCAAGATGCCTTCGAGCGTCGTTAAACGCTCTTGCACCGTTTGGCGAGCAGCACGAATATCCGTTGACCAATCGAATTCGATGAAGATGATGTTCAAGCCCGCCGTTGATTGGCTGCGCACGGCTTGCACGCCATTGGCTCCCATCAGCGCAATCTCGATGGGTTGCGTCACCAACGTTTCGACTTCTTCTGTCGCGAAGCCCGGTGCTTCCGTAATGATGACCACACGCGGTCGGTCCAGATCAGGAAAAACGTCGATGGACATTTGGGTGGCAAGGTAAGAACCATAGACCAACACTGCGAGGCTGAGGACAACCACCAACATGCGATAACGAAGCGAGAGTTTTATAATTGAGTCAAGCATGATGATTCTTAATGAGCCGCATGAGTCGTTCCGTCAGCGTGAACGTGGACGCCCGGCTGAGCACCGCTTGCCGATTGAGCTTTCAAGACTCGATTCAATGAAGCCGCTGAATTCTGAGCCAGATAGCTTCCGGCGGCGATGCTTCCATCGTTGGCAATCACTACGGAAAGGCGATCCTCGTGTAAGACATGGACTGAAATCTGTTTAAA
>JBGSKR010000473.1:0-2201 GCA_041741135.1 Mariniblastus sp. | reverse complement strand
CCGTGGCGGAGTATCTTATTAAAGAATTTTATTCGCCCCAATCTCGTCAACGACAGCAAAACGCGCAACTCAAACTTTCTCGTTTAACGGTGCGTCAATATCAAGAGTCGGTGGCTGATTTGGTGGACAATTTTCGTCGCCCGCTTTCGTGGCCGACCGAACGTGGGCTGAATGCCAGCTACTACGCTTCCCGACATCGGAGCGACGAACGGAAATTGGCCGAAGAGTCGGTTGCTCAAATCGATTTTCATGCGGGGGTTCCCCATTTCGATCCAAAAGATGAATACTCTCAACTTAAAAGTGAAAAGAAGAAACAACCATCCGATGTGGCGAAGATGGCAAAAGGCTTTTCGGCCAATTGGAATGGTTCATTGATTGCCAACGAAACGGGCACTTACATTATCAACGTTCAATCGAAAAATGGTTTCCGGCTTTATCTAAATGACGACGATACGCCGCTGATTGATCGCATGGTCGGCTCGGGAGGCGAAGCAGAGCATCGCGCCACGATTTTTTTGGTGGGTGGGCGAGCCTACCCGATTAAGCTCGATTTTTTCTCCTACCCCGATCCACCAGCCCGAATTCGTTTGTTATGGCAGCCACCGGGTGGTCATGAACAGGTAGTTCCGCCCGAGAATTTTATGCGATCAACTGCCGAGCCAGTTCTCGCTGTGGCGACTCCTTTTCCTGCCGACGACGAGAGTGCCGGTTATCGCCGAGGCCTCTTAGTCTCACAGCAGTGGGACGAAGCGACCACCGCGGCGGCGATCGAAGCTGCTGATTGGATTACCGAGAACATCTGGGAGTTGGCAGGCACAAGACGGGATGCCAAGAACCAGAACCAGAAGCTGGGGACTTGGGCGCGGGAATTCGTCGAAACTGCTTTTGGGCAAAAGCTCAATCAAGAAGAATTCGATTTTTTCGTCGACCAGCATTTAGCAACTGATTTATTGGTGGAAGAAAAATTGCAACGGATCATTTTGTTATCACTAAAGTCACCGCGATTTTTGTACCCTACTCTGTCGCAGCGAGAGATCGCGATGCAACGTGGGCGAAGCATGGCGCTGACGTTATGGGATTCGATTCCCGACCGAGAATTAAATTCGTTGATTCGAAACAAACAGATCGAGGGCGAAGTTATTTACAACAGGCAGTTGGTGCGAATGGTGAGTGACCCCCGATCAAAAGCAAAGCTGCAGGACTTTTTTCGGCAATGGCTGAGAATCGACGACGCTACCAATCTAACAAAAGACAGTGAGATGTTTCCGGAGTTTGACGACTCAATGCTCACCGAGTTGCAACGTAGTTTGAAGTTTTACCTTGAGGATGTCGTATGGAGTCCCGCTTCCGATTTCCGAGACTTGTATTTGGCAGATTATTTTTACGCGAACGAGCCGCTGGCACGATTCTATGGTTTGGACTATCGCGAGGATGTTTTTAACCAGTTCGGATTTAAAAAGTTGAGCGCGAGTCCCGAGCAACACGCCGGTGTGATAACCCATCCATTTTTAATGGCTCGTTTTGCGTATCACCAAAATAGTTCGCCCATCCATCGCGGTGTTTTTGTTGCTCGCAATTTGCTTGGGCGAACACTGAAACAGCCACCGGATGTGATTAAGCCGCTGACGGAAGAGTTTCAACCGACACTTTCGAACCGAGAACGGGTTGAACTTCAGACCAATCAGGCGGCTTGCATGAATTGTCACAGCATCATCAACCCGCTTGGGTTTTGTTTGGAAAGTTTTGATGCGGTTGGACGCTTTCGCACTGAAGAGAACGAGAAACCGATTGATGCTACTTCAATCTATAAGCAACCCACGGGTGAGACCATTCGACTTGGCGGTCCGCGCGATCTCGGAGCGTTTTTGGCCAACGACGAAATGGCTCAGCGCAGTTTCATCGTTAATTTATTTCACTACTATGTAAAGCAGCCGATCGACGCTTTTGGTGACGATTGTTTGGATAAGCTGCAACATAAGTTTGTCGAGGAAGGTTATAATATTCGTCATCTTTTGATCGAGATTACAAAAATTTCGGTGAATCAACCGCTCAAGTAGAACTATGATCAACAAACCCATTTTTCGCCGAGATTTTTTAACGACCTCCGCTGGCTGTCTGGTTTTTCTGCCTGGCATGAGAGGTTTACCTTGGGCGTTGCCCAGTGATGAATCACCTAACACCAAAAAAAGATTGGTGATCAT
>JBGSKR010000472.1:0-2612 GCA_041741135.1 Mariniblastus sp. | reverse complement strand
GCCAACCCAAAGTCGACAAGGCGGGCCTGACCTTTAGATGACAACAACACGTTCGACAATTTCATGTCTCGGTGAGTGATGCCAAACTTCGCAGCATGAGCCAACCCCGCCGCAATGTCGCGAGAAATTCGCAGCGCGGCGAGCAAAGGGATCTGACGATGCGCTCGCACGTAGTCACGCAAGTTTTGGCCTTCCACGAAGTCCATCACCATGTAGATCCGGTCCTTTTCCTCATCGACCTCTTGAATAGGAACGATATTGGGGTGCCGAAGTTTCATTACCATGCGTGCTTCACGAAGAAACTGCTCGCGAGATTCGAGGTCAGCGCTGAAACGCGAGCGAAGAACTTTTACCGCTTTGATTTCGCCTGTCTCACGATTGACGCTGCGATATACTCTCGCGAACGTTCCGGCTCCGATCAAATAGAGCACTTTCCATTTGCCGTAAAAATAGCCTTTGCGATGTCCTTCGATAACGCGGGCAATCTGCCAGTTGGTGAGATGCTCCCGCTCCATCAGGGCCATCATGAACGAGTCCAATGACGCTCGGCCGCGACCGCCAGCATCTTGTAGGACACTTTCGATCTCTGATTGTCCCATTAAGCCGCACTCGTAAATGCGCTGAGCCAACTGGTCGGATGAAAGTTGGCTCATGGATCAATTAACCTGTGGTGAAAAAACGGGGAGCAATTAAACGGAGCGAACAAATTCGGCTTTTAGAGTGGCAGATGAATTTCTTTCGTGTCGGGGAGTGATTCCGCAAACCTATCAAGTTTTAGGAAATCTTCATCTGAGGGCAAGGAAAGCGGGCGGGACGCCCGCGTTCCTGTTGTTGCGGGCGGGAGAGCCGCGACTTCCCATGATATTCAAATCAAACCCATTTCACAACTTCTTGAGCAGAGTGGGTGTTTCTTCCGCCCCAAATTTACTCGTCCAAAGCGGCTTTATAGCTATCCCGTTCGCGACGGGTGGCTTCGAGATCGAACATGAGATATTTCATATCCATGCGAAGTTGGCTGAGCGCTTCCTGAATCAAATTCAATATTCGACGTCGTCGTCGGGTGTACTCAACAACACGGTTAAGGGGGTTTTCCAGGTGGCGACGGTATTCGGCGGGGAGATCGCCAATGGCAGTAATCAGATCATTTAAATCCATTGGCAGTGGATCGGCAGTAGTCAGGGCGGTGTCCGTTTTGGAATTCATGATGTTTCTCCGGGGTGAAATGTATTCGATATTGGAGGTAGTTGCAGCGTGGATGCCAAACGGATCTCCAGCCGCCAAAAAATCACCCAAATTCCCTAATGCCAGCAGTTTACGCAGAATTGCCACTTTGGTTCCGTGCCTTCTGGTGTTGAAGAATTACCTCATATTGATCTGGAATCACCGTCTTCATGTTGCTAAAAGTCCACATAGCATCCCTAACTCGACGTATCTCAGAATGATTCTTCCGCCGCCGCAATTTGGTCTCACTGCCATGGTCAGCCTGCTGATCTTGGCCTCGCCTGCGCTAGCCCAGTTCCACCAAAACTTTGAATCATCTGAAGTAAGTTGGCAGCGTCGCGAATCGGACTGTGCGATTCCAAAAGCCAGTTGGCAACAACGGCGGTCGACAGATCTGAGGGAAATGAATCGTTTCGAGAAAATCATTTTTGCTTGCGGCTCGGGAACTGAAGTATTCATCTCTCACGACATACCAACCGCGTTCGTCATTTCCGAATTGAAACCATCGTTGCGGATCAAAGCTACTCGCCCTGGCATTCAGTTGATGGTTCGTGTCGTGCTCCCACACACGCCATCGCCACTGGATGATGGACCGCTGACAACGTTATTGCCCGGTCCGATCTATCGTGCGGCAGGTGAATGGGAAACGCTTTCCTTCAGCGATCAGCCCCATGACCTCGCCGAAAAACTGCAACAAGAACTATGGTTATTGCGACGCAAGCATGGCGCGCATGTTGACAACACCGACGCCTATATCGATGCGGTTACTCTCAACCTTTATACCGGAACGGGCGAAACGACTGTTCAAATCGATGACCTCAAAGTCGATGGCGTTGTTGATGCTTCGAGAATCTCGCGTCGCGTGACGACTGGCGAAGTGGTTTATCAAGATTCCGCCATTGCCCTCGCCAGTTTCGCTCAAGTAGCAGACTCGTCGCAACCATCGTCCACAGGTTCTTCCAGCGAGAAGCATCCTTCGCTGGTGGTGCGTGATGGAACGATTCTGTTGGTCGAGAAAAAACCTTTCATGCCGCGCGTGATCCAACATCACGGCGAGTCGTTTGAGTTTCTTCAGTCGCTGGGATTCAATACCGTTGAGATGACAGCGACGGCGACCTATGAACAGCTTCAATCCGCGCGGCGATTGGATCTGTGGATCGTTTGCCCGCCGCCATCATCGGCTGGCTTAAGCCCCATCGAATTCCAATACGATCGCGTACTGGCGTGGTCCGTCGGCCAAAACCTTGGTGGACGAGACTTGCAACGAGTCGCTGATCGCGTGCGTGAGATTCGTGAATCAGACTTGCGTGTCGGACGACCGGTGGTGGCTGAGGTGATTTCACATTGGGGACAGTTTGCCAACCATGTGGACATTTTGAATGTTGGTCTCG
>JBGSKR010000471.1:0-5527 GCA_041741135.1 Mariniblastus sp. | reverse complement strand
TCCGGAAACGAGATATCCGGAACTCCGGGAATAGCTGGGCCGGGAGCCGGGCCGAGTTTGTCTTCCCAGTTCTTGAATTTTTCAAAAAGAGCTACGAATTCGGGATCGGAAGCTCGTTCAACGCCTCTCGCCGCCGGCGGGCCAAATGGCGAATCGGGAGCGGTATCGACGATGACTTGATAATACTTTTTGGCTTCTGAAAATTCGCCCAAACTTTCGAGGGCGTAGGCTAACGAAAACGTCGAACGTTGTTGCAGCATTACCGACTTCTGCGCGGCAGGTGCGTCCACGATTTTCTGCAGAGCGCGGCGAGCCTTTTCAACTTGTTTGAGTCCCTCTTCAATTTGAAAGCCTTCGGGGCGACCATTTGGATTGGTCATCAAACCCAAACCGTTTCGCAAGTCCACATCGCCAGCAATTTGCAGAGCCCACAGCCCCGCTTTGCCTTCAGGATATTCGTCTGCAACGTCCAAAAGCGAATCGGTTTTGCCAGTCAACTCGGTCTCAGCGAGCGATCGGTTTAGCTGCATCCATTGAGCTTCGCTTTCGGATTGACGGCTTTTAACAAGCCAGGTCACTGCCACGAAAATGAAAAACACCAGTGCGCAAACTAACGCAATCATGCTGCCGTAGGGTCGAAGTGATTCAATCCACTTTTCGACACCTGATAATTCCGGTTGATTCTCAATTACCGGCAATCGGCCTGCAGGTGCGGGTTTGGGAGTGGGTGACGTCTCTACCATGGTTTGGCTCATAAGAGAAATGCTTAATTTAAAGCGATCGGGATTTAAGAAACAGAAAAATGCTTGCGTTAATCAGACAGGCGTTTCGTGATGAACTCAGTCGAAGTGACAGTTTCGTGGAATGCAAGCAACCTCAATTTTTGAGCCATTAAGTATACGGCTTTCGCAAAGAGACCGTCAATAGCGAGTAAATTTGACTAGGAGCGCTGAGGGTTTGCTTGGCGTGCGCTTCGCTTTCGTGCAGGCGAGACGCCTGGGTTCCTTGGAGCGTGGGTGTCCCGCCCGCGCACTTACTTGTCATGGCGGCGATAGCGGCGACTGAGCGATTCTGCAGATACGCCCCAGCGATAGGCCGCACAAAACATCCAATTGCGAACGGTCTGGCTCACGACACCGTTTTGTTCCCAGCGACGCGAGCTGACATGGAGTGGGCCGGGCAACAAAACAGGGCGAATGATCTGGCTCAGTCGTCGAGAGATTTCGAAATCCTCCATTAACGGCTGGTTCAAAAACCCACCGACTTGCCGGAACAAGTCCGCAGAGACGAACAACCCTTGGTCACCATAGACTAAACTTTGCCAGTGGATGCGGGCGGCGTTGCCCTTTTCAAGCCAACGGTACTTTCTGGCGTTGTTTTCGATTCGTTGTTGAAACCCGCCCCAAAGATTTATCTCCTGTTCGTCTTGAAGCAGGAGCTGATGGTTGATCTGGCGATTGGCTTGAAGCTTTTCAGATTGAAGAACCGCGTCTCGAATTTGGTCGCAAGCATCGGTTTCGAGCCAGTTATCGACGTGCAGAAACAACAGTAAATGTTTGTCGCTTGCAGCTTCGGCACCCCGATTCATTTGGATGCCTCGTCCGAGTGGACTGTCGATCAACAGCCCGCGGCAACGACTGGCAGTTTCGCGGGTGCCATCGTGGCTGCCTCCGTCAACGATGATGACTTCGTCAGCCCCGGCAGCCCACGCCTTTTCGATCGCAGCGGCGATCAAGGCGACTTCATTGATCACGGGAATGATGATGGAGATTTTCATTGCTGCGATGATACAAAAGACTTATCGATGAAGCGATGCGATGTCTCGCGATAAAAAAACGGGTCATGGAAAGTTCCATGACCCGATGCGTTACATCAAATTCTGAATGAGTGCAGTTGGTTAGTCATGAACGTCGATGATGCGAGTTCTTCGAGGGTGTTTGGCCGCCAATCGTTCACTATTTGTCAACCAGATCACTGGCTGCATTGGCATTTGCGGTTCGCAGCGAACCTGCTTGAGCAACAAAAGCTTGCACGGTTTCCGGGGTTTGGATTCCTGACAGATACCGACGTACCCACTGATCACCCTTTTTTTCGTACATGATCAATTGAGGCACGCCTCGGCTGCCGATCAGCTCACGGGCCAACGATTCTTCTTCATCCAGGTCGACGGTTGAATAATTGAAATCTTTGAAAGCTTCGCGAGCCATCAGCGTGGGGATCGTCGTCTTTTTCATCACTTGGCATGGTGGGCACCAAGTCGCAGTGACGAGAATCAAGAGTGGTTTTTCACCGTCCATGGCTTTTTGGTAGGCGGTGTTGTAGTTGGTTGGCTCTTGAGCGAACACCGAATTCGCGAAGCTGACGGTGATGGTCAAAACGAGCGTGGCAAGACATTTTTTCATAAATACACTCCTTCAGATTTGAGCCTGAAACGCTGGCCACTCCTTGCCGTCAATTCAGCCTGTTAGGTTAGTGCACAATCCCTGTGCCCAATTACTGCTGCAAGCGGACTCCGTTCTCTGACTACGACTGGTGCATCCGAACTGCCTGTTAGTCGTCGCATGTCACTTTTAAACGCCCCCAAGTTTGTTATCGGTTAAAAGTGATAGCATCGTGCTTTGCAATCCGCGAATTCGGGGCGGCTTTTGTCGTTCTGCGAGATGCAACCGTGAAGCTCTACGGGTTGTGCGGTTTTTCGCAACGCATTTTTTGAATTTTCCAGCGGTCTGGTAAATGCGTAGAAGAAAACGAACGTGGGCTTTGTTGCAGTAGCGATTACTGTGATTCGCCGCTCTGCGAGTAGCGCGGCTAGACTTCCTTATCTGCCTTTCGTTCAAAAGATGCTATAATTCGACCGCGCCACTTTCTCATCAAGCAAACTTTTCTCATTCAGCGGCAACATGAAACTTCGTGTCGGATTAATCGGTTTAGGCGATCAATGGCGCACCCGTCACCTACCAGCATTGCGAGCTCTATCCGATCGTTTCGAAGTCCGCGCAGTCTGCTGCGAGGTCGCAGAAAAAGGCCGCATCGCTGCCGAGGAATTTAAGTGTGTCTCGCTCGATGGATTTCGAGCGATGGTTGAACGAGATGACATCGACGCAGTATTGGCGCTTTCTCCGGAATGGTACGGCCCGTTGCCGATCCTTGCCGCGTGCGAGGCTGGCAAAGCCGTTTACAGTTCAGCGGCACTCGATATCTCGCCCTCGCAAGCACTGGAAATTCGGCAGCGAATCGAAAAGTCGGGCGTGGCATTTATGGCGGAACTTCCTCGTCGCCACGCAGCCGCCACGATTCGTTTACAAGAACTGTTTGCCACGCGTTTGGGAAAACCGCGTTTGCTGTTTTGCCACGAACGAATGCCAATGGAGAGCCAGTCAAACTCGTTACGACGCGGCGAGTATTGTCCGCTCGTCTGGCGATACATGATGGAACAAGTCGACTGGTGCCGCTATTTGGTAGGAGCCGATCCGGCATCGGTCATCAGTGCCATCCACGAGCAACACGATGCCACGATCGATCTGTTCTATCAAATGATCAGTCTCGATTTTCCGGCCTATTCGGCAGAGAACAATGGAAGCTGTGGCGGAGCGAGACCGCAGGCTCAGATCAGTGTCGGGCATTACATTCCCGAGCGTTGGTCGGACGCACTTTCTTATAAGCGCCCGGCTTCGATTCAAGTCTGCTGTGAGCGAGGCATGGCGTTTATCGATCTTCCGTCAAGTCTGACGTGGTTTGACGAAGGCGGTCAGCATACGGAATCGCTGGAAACCGAACGCAGCGTCGGCGAACAAATGCTGGACCGTTTTTATCGCGCCGTGACCAGCTTGATTCGTAAAACCACCGATCCAGAAGACGCTTATCGCGCGATGAAGGTCGTCGTCAGTGCTCACGAAAGCGCCAAAACAGGCCAGCGAATTTTTCTGCAATATGACGATCAATAATCAGCAGCCCGCAGCGCAAGCAAGGTATCATCATTAGCCCGCAGCGCAAGCAAGGCGAGATCCGTTGCCAGACTCGCAAGTATTGAAGTTGCGCTAATACAAGTCCGACGCGCAAGCGAGGCGAAGTTTTGCGTGACTTGCGGCATCCTCGCTGGCGCATCGGGCTTGTATTTGGTCGCTTCGCGATTTCGATTTTTTACTGCAATTGCCGATTAAAACAAAATTTTTGAGGCAAAGTGCCCAACTTCAAAACGCTCAAGCTAGGCAGTGAACAACGTAGCTTGCGGCCCCCTTGCTGGCGCTATCCTCACCATCAAGAAACCGCCGACCGATACAAATCCAGATACCGCTGCGTTTGCGTTTTCAACTCGAATTCTTGCTCCATCATCTCACGAGCTCGCCTGCCCATTTGCTGGCGAAGTTCAGCGTGTTGACTCAGTTGAATGATCGAAGCCGCCAATCCTGCTTGGTCGCTAACATCGGCGAGCAACCCTGTCTCGCCGTCGCGGACGTATTCGGAGATTCCCCCGGTACGAAATCCAACTACCGGTGTACCGCAAGCCATCGCTTCCAAACCGACCTGCGGTTGGTTGTCCTCGAGCGAAGGAACGACAAACAAATCCGCCGCTGAGTAAATTAGTCGTTGTTGCTCAATCGAGTCAACGAAACCCATTTGATGCAAGTGCGGTAGTTTATCGAGTTCGGAAATTTTTCCTGAACCGAACAACAGTCCTTCGATTTTTGGAAGACCGCTAAGAGGTTGATCAACAGTTTTATCGATGTCGGTTGCTGTATCTGAACCATCGTTTGAAGCAAGCGTCACACGAATTTGCTCAAACGCCCCAATCAGATGCGTCATGCCCTTGCGCTGATTCAGAATATTTTCGGCCCCGAAGCCTACCAGGATCGCATCCGACTCGATTCCCAATTGCTTGCGAGATTCCTGTTTATCCAACGGACGATACTGTTCGAGGTCCAGTCCATAATTGATGTGATGAAATTCCGTTCGTTTGGGCCACACGGGACTTCGTTTCGCCAGTTCTCCCAGCCAATGACTAGGCGTGACGACGAAATTGCGTTTTTGTCGCAACGTTTTTCGCTTGGTCGCGTGCGAAGCACACGAAACATCATCGGCAGCCGGGGCAACGATTTGGGGACAATGCCCGCAGCCTTGTTCAAATCGAGTGCAGCCTCCGGAGTAATGACAGCCACCGGTAAAGGCGTTCATGTCATGCAACGTCCACATGATCGGAACCGATTTAGGAATGGACTGGAAGAACGAAGGGTAATCCGCAAAAAAGGAAATCCAGTGCAAGTGGACAATATCAGCCGAGACGGCTGGCCACGGCAAGTGAGTCGGTTCAAACATCTCAGCCATCGAAAACGTTTCTTCGGAAGGGGGTCGCGTGGCAAGATGCTGATTAAATAGCCGATGAACTCGCCGGTCTTTCCGTCGCTGAAGATATCTTGCTAATTTACTACTGCGTGGTTTTGGCAAGTGAGAACCTGCAGCCTGGGATGCGGAGCCCGACGCTAAGGAAGCGAATTGAAGCTGATGGAAGCGACGATCCGTTGGTTGCTCG
>JBGSKR010000470.1:0-3892 GCA_041741135.1 Mariniblastus sp. | reverse complement strand
AAACAGCCAACATTCAAAATCCAGTCGGTCACCCTATTCAGTTACTCAAAACAGTCCTGGGAGTAACGTATACGTTTGCGGTCATTTGTTTGGGTTGGATATTCTTTCGAGCAGAGACATCCGCCGAAGCATTTACGATCGTGTCCAAAATCGTCTTGATTCCTTGGAATGATCTCAATCACGCCACATGGGCTGCGACGTTAGATGCCCATCCATTGATCGAGAAAATGCTGTTTGTGCTGGTCGGATTTTCTGTGCTTGAATGGACGATGCATCTGAAACCGATTCCATTTCAATTTCCGCATTGGCCGACTCTCGCCCGATGGACGGTGTACACACTGGCTTTTTGGGGCACGTTGAAATTCATGATGACTGCGGAATCGAATCCGTTTATTTACTTTGCTTTCTAAACAACGGTCCAAGCTCAGATGATGGCGACTTTTATTCAAAAACTAGTTCTGTTTCTACTGATCCAGTTGGCAATCGGCCTACTGCTGATCGTGAATGCCATGCATCAGCCGCAGTACGGGTTCATGGCCGCTTTCGAGGACAAGATTCGATTGCTCCGTGACCATGATGAGCCGAGCCTGATCGTTCTCGGCGGTTCAAACGTTGCGTTTGGAATTGATAGCCCGTCTTTGCAGGAACGCTTTGACTTACCCGTCATCAACGGAGGTTTGCATGCGGAATTGGGATTGCAGTTCTATTTAGATGTGGCCAGTGATTCCGCGAAACCGGGCGATGTGATCATCTTGTTGCCCGAATGGAAATTGTTGATTGGAGCAACAAACCCGAAATCAGAGTTACGGCTCTCGATGATTCAGGAATCGCCAGCCTCATGGCGTTATCTGTGGCGAATGGATGGTAGTGAACTCAAGAGTTTTGTGGATAAACAAGCTCTGGGTTTGTTGGCTGGTCTTATCCAGTCTGGGAGCCGGCTTTCAAGGGAGTCTGAAAATCAGCGTAATTTCGTCTGGGCACAAAACCCGGGAGTCTACTCGCGTCTAAAATTTAGTAGCCAGGGGGATTTTGTCGGCCACCATGGGCTGGGAACCATCGAAGAGATTGAGAAATTGGGCATAAACTTTTCTTTCGAACCGGAAGAAGTCCGGAAGTCGGTTGGGCGAATCAATGCTTGTGCGCGGTCTCTCAATGAACGAGGAGTCCACATCTATTTGGCGTACTGCCCAATTCCGACACCACACTTCGAGAAGTGGGAAGATGAAATCGAATCCATTCATCAACTGCTAGTAGAGAATCTCGAGATTCCGGTGCTGCACGAACCAGCCCAAGTCAATTATCCAACTTCGTATTTTTACGATACGGTGTGTCATCTGAACTTGACCGGCAAAATGGATCGGACGGAAGTAGTTGCCCAGTCTCTCCAACGTCAATTCAGAATCGCCAGCAAGCCAAACGCAGAACTTCTTCATTAGGGCGAGCGGCAGACGAAAAGTCACTTTGATGGCCCGAACCCAACTGACAATGACAGAGAAAAGCCTAAATGTTTCGGCCTGGGATAATCACTTCTACCGTTCGAATTTCTACTGTTCACTCGGGCAATTCTGAAATCCATTGAACTAGGTTGTGACGCACACCATTGCCGTTAAGATGAAGACATCTACTTGACAAGGATTCGCAATCAATTGGGCAATTGCCATGAAAATACTGCTTTCGGAAATAGCTTACGCTCGCTCGGGAGACAAGGGCGCAGGCAGCAACGTCGGCGTGGTGGCTTACACGGAAGCCGGCTATCAACTGTTGCTCGAGCGATTAACGACACAGCGAGTCAAACAACATTTTCATCAAATTTGCTTGGGTGAGGTGGATCGATACGAAGCCCCCAATTTGCTGGCGCTGAATTTTATTTTGCACGATTCGCTTGGAGGTGGTGGTAGCGAGTCACTCAAAACCGACGCCCAAGGAAAAACACACGGGCTGGGAATGCTGATGCTGGAACTGGAAGTCGCCGATGATACCGATCTCGCTTCGATGAGACGGAACCGAGTGGCTTAGAGATTCCTGCCGCAATTGAATCGGAGGCGTCTCTCCTGCCACTCTCGCCGATCTACTCTCGATCGTCTATCGCCACAAAGTCTTGCGGTTCAGGGCCGATGTAATCCGCACCCGGACGGATCAAACGATTGTTGCCACGTTGCTCGAACACATGCGCCGCCCAACCTGCCACGCGCGACATCACGAAAATGGGTGTAAATAAAGCCGTCGGGATTCCCAAAAAGTGATAAGCCGAAGCGCTATAGAAATCGAGATTTGGAAACAGCTTCTTCTCTCGCCACATGACGGACTCGATCGCTTCGGAAACCGGATACAAAACCGTGTCGCCCGTCTCACCCGCCAGCGTTTTGGCCCAAGCCTTGATGACATCGCTGCGAGGATCGGACAAGGTATACACGCGATGCCCGAAACCCATGATCAACGACTTGCTGGCCAATTTTTCTAAAATCCCCGCTTCCGCAGCAGCAACCGAATCGTACTGCTCGATCAACTCCATGGCTGCTTCGTTTGCTCCACCGTGCAACGGCCCGCGCAGAGTTCCAATCGCTCCCGTAATCGCCGAGAACAAATCAGACAGTGTCGCCGTGCAGACGCGAGCCGTAAAAGTCGAAGCATTGAACTCGTGTTCTGCGTACAAGATCAACGAAACGTCCATCACTCGCTGCTGCAATTTCGAAGGCGGCGCGTCGTGCAAGCGATCAAGAAAATAACCGGCGATCGATGTCTCGCTCGAATCGAAATCGGTCTCAGTTCCGTCAACCCTAAAGCGATACCAATACACTAGCATCGACGGAATCGCCGCCAGCAAACGCTCGGCTTTGAATTGTTGCTGATCAAACGAAGTCTCAGGCTCGAGCACGCCCAACATCGAGACGCCGGTTCGTAGCACGTCCATTGGATGAGCCGAGGGCGGAATCAGTTTCAGCGTCGTTAATAACGCTTCTGGCAGCGACCGACCATTTCGCAATCTGGCAATGAAGCTGTCGAGTTCCTTCACTCGCGGAAGATGACCATACAACAGCAAGAAAGCGACTTCTTCAAAGGTCGCTTTCTCGGCGAGGTCGTAAATTGAATAACCTCGATAGTTAAGCCCCTTGCCTTCTGCACCGACGGTACAAATTGCCGTTTCGCCAGCAATGACACCGGCGAGTCCGCCTGTCTTTTTCTTCTTCGTGGGTTGGGTATTGGATTGGGAATTGGGCTGTAAGTTGGGTTGTGTCATTGGTCAACGACTTTCTCATAGTGATGGTAGTTCAGCGTTTCGTATAACTGATCGCGGGTTTGCATGGTCTCAACGACAGCGGCTTGCGTGCCGTCGCGGCGGATGGCTTGGAAAATTAAATCTGCGGCGGCACTCATGGCTCGGAAAGCCGACAACGGATAAAGTGCCATCGCCACGCCGACCTCCCGCAACTGCTCGACCGAGAGCAACGGGCTTTGACCAAACTCCGTCATGTTTGCGAGCACGGGAACAGAAATTGCAGTTGTGAACTGGCGATACTGATCGGGATCGGTAATCGCTTCGGCGAAAATCATATCGGCACCAGCGGCAACATACTGCTGACACCTTTTGATTGAGCGTTCGACGCCTTCACTGGCGAGCGCATCGGTGCGAGCCATGATCACGAACGAATCATCGGTCCTCGCATCAACGGCGGCCTTGATTCGATCCACCATTTCGTCGGTGTCAACAATTTTCTTCCCCGGTCGATGTCCACAACGTTTGGCCAATTGTTGGTCTTCGAGATGCAATCCTGCCGCGCCGGCGGCGATGAAAGATTTAACAGTGCGAGCAATGCACAAAGCGTGACCAAAACCGGTATCAGCATCGACGAGCAACGGCAACTCGGTGATCGAAGTGATCCGTTGAACTTCT
>JBGSKR010000469.1:0-4694 GCA_041741135.1 Mariniblastus sp. | reverse complement strand
GATCACGCTCCCTGCAGCCTTTATTTTTCTCGGTACCGCAGCAGCAACGTTTTCCACCTTTGGGCTTGGTTTCAACGCTCTGCCAAACGTATTTGCGTTAATGCCTGGTGGACAGATTTTCGGGTTCGTCTGGTTCTTCATGCTTTTCCTCGCTGCGATGACGAGCAGTCTTTCGATGCTGCAACCCGTCAATGCATTCTTTGAAGAAGGTTTGGGACTGAAACGATATGGTTCAGCAATTTTGCTCGGGATTGTGACGATCATTGGCAGCGGATTCGTACTGTACTATTCCAAAGACATGGTGGCTCTCGACAACATCGATTTCTGGTGTGGTACCTATTTGATCGTCTTGCTGGCCTTGATTCAGTCCATCATCTACGGATGGGTGTTCGGAACCAAACGAGGCATAGCTGAACTTGATCGAGGTGCCTTGATTCGCGTGCCAAGGCTACTCTCGATCATGCTGAAGTACGTCACTCCGTTATTTCTCGTTGTCATTCTCGGAGCGACGACAATTATGTCTGGCCCGACCTATTGGACAAACATTCAGAACGATGCAGTCGCGAGACGATCGGTTTTATTAATCGCACTGGCCGCCGTGTTTCTCGTGATTGCGATCGCCATCGCGAATCATCGATGGAAACGCGACGGAAAGTTCGAGGCTGTGTTTAACGATCAAGATTCTGAATAGCTACTCACGCTTCGGTAAGGTTTTCGCCACCAATCTCACTAATTTAAACGAACAATTACAGAAGTTAATTCGTGAGAGTTCGCGGGATTCGAGGCAAAAAAACATTCAAACAATCTTATTTTGAAAGATGCCCATGACACCCGCAGCCATCATCGTGATGTCCGTTTCCATCGGCGCGATTCTGATCTCGTTTGGGTATTGCTTGGTCAAAGTCCTAACCAGCCCGATGGCCGAACCGGACGACGAGTGAGTTTCAAATGATATTGCCATATCGATGAACCGTTTCGGTCATCGATTGCTCGCGAAGATAATTCAGTAACTCGATTCGTCCATTCAACAAAACCGGTGAATGCACGAGCGGAATGTTGGCTAAAATCGCAGGCAAGAAATTCTTGCAATCGAACTCTCCTATCACTCGGAGTGTGCTGCCCAATCTTGGGGTGCTTGGCTGAGCCATTCGAGTGGCCAATTCGGTTTCGGTTTCTAACTGATGCTTTACGGCAACGATGTCTTGGAATTGAGATAGCCACACCGGTGCGATTGGAAAGCTAAGCTCCCATTCAATTCCGACGGTAACGCAAGCCAACGCCGTCAACGCGGCAGACATTTTTGCTTCCTCGGAATCAGGCTGTTGCAAACGCAAAACATGGCCCGGACGAACGCGATAACGAAACTCGTTCGTTTCGCCATGCACTTTCGAAGGATCGTGAGCGATCGAAAATTCTTTCTCCCACCAATATGCAAAACTTTCGGCGGCCGCAGGCAAGATCGTGTTTCCCTGATCGCTGCGCAGAAAAATCTTCAGTTGATCGAGCCGAGCTTGAGCGGATGCGGACAACTTGGTTCTCAGTTTCGGAAGTTCGATTTGTTGCCACTTGCAAAATTCAGCCACGTAATTTGGCCCACCGGCTTTGCTGCCTGGCCCCACGGCGGAGTTTTTCCAACCCCCGAATGGTTGGCGCCGCACGATCGCTCCTGTCGTTGTGCGATTGATATAAGCATTGCCGACCTCGACGCTTTCCCGCCAAGTTTCAATCTCTTGAGGATCGAGAGAATGAAGTCCACCCGTCAGACCAAACTGACTGCTGTTCTGAACCGCAATCGCTTCGGCAAAATTCTTGACTCGGATTAAACCCAACACGGGACCAAAACATTCGGTGCGGTGATACCAAGAACCTTGTTTCACTCCCAAACGAATTCCAGGTGACCAGAGACAAGGATTCTCGTCGATCATTCTCGGCTGCAGCAACCAACTTTCTCCCGAATCCAGTTGCGACAGTCCGCGTAATAAATCTGAATCTGGAGGGCGAATGATGGGCGTGACCAAAGCCGAAGCATTCCACGAACCGGCAACGAGCATGCTTTCCGTGGCGTCCTTTAGTTGTTGCATGAACTTCGGATTGTCGTAAACTTCTGCCTCGACGATTGCTAAACTGGTCGCCGAACATTTTTGACCCGCGTGCCCGAATGCTCCCCGTACAAGATCCTTGACTGCGAGATCAATATCAGCGGCAGCCGTAATGATCATTGCGTTCTTGCCGCTGGTTTCGGCAAGCAATTTCATTTCGGGACGCCACGACAAAAACATTTTTGCGGTCAAGTCACTGCCGGTCAGCACCACCGCGCCGACTCGTGGATCTGAGACAAGTGCTTTGCCAATCTCTCCATCGACGGTGGGAACAAATTGGAGCAGTTCGCGTGGAACGCCCGCCTCCCAAAGTTGTTTTGCAACCATCCACGCCGTTAACACCGTTTCCCGTGCCGGTTTCAAGATCACCGCATTGCCGGCAGCCAGCGCCGCCATGACTCCGCCCGCCGGTATTGCATACGGAAAATTCCACGGCGGTGTGACCACCACGACTCCCACTGGCGCCCACGTTGTGCCGTCCGTCCATCCGGTTGCCAATTCCGGTTTCCTCAGACTGTCAGCGTAGTAATTTGCAAAATCAATCGCCTCGCTGATCTCGGTATCGGCTTCGGTGATATTCTTGCCGGCGTCCAACAACATCGCACCAATGGTTTCACCGCGTTGTTGTGCAAAGACGACAGCCGCTCGACGCAGCATGGCGGCACGCTGTTGTGCCAACTGTTCGCCAGGAATCGACTTCGCCGCACTGCTTGCTTCAATAGCAGCCGATAACACGCGTTCAATATCATTCAAATTTGCCTGAGCATATCGATAGGCTTCATGTCCAGGTCGCGAAGGATCAGCCGCAATCCCGGTCAAATTTTCAGAGGAAAATTGTCCAGCGATTTGCAGCGGAAGGGGTTCAATCGATTGGTGCTCCCAGCGAGCGATGATCTCCGCCGCCCAGCGTCGATTGGCTGACAATGAAAAATCGGTATCCGGTTCGTTCAAAAAAACATCGCTACGTTCGCGAGGAGTTTCAGTAAGCCGATTCTGTTTTCGATTGGGAGCTGCAGCCAACGAACTATTTGCAGCGAGTCGACACGAAGCGATGAAAGCATCCCGCTGCTGATTCCACTGCGGGCTGCCTTCGTTCAGTCCAAACAGCGAACCAAGAAAACTGCCGGGAGCCGTGTTTTCATCCAACCGCCGTACCAGATAGGCCACTGCTGATTCGAACTCAACGTCGAGTACCACCGGCGCGTACAGCAAACAATCCCCACTGCGATCGCGTACAACCTCCGCTTGCGCGTTCGCCATTCCCTCCAACATTTCAAACTCGACTCGACCCGCGACACCACGTTCCTCACGCAAAAGCATCGCAAGAGCGATATCGAATAGATTGTGACTACCGACACCAATTCGAACAGCGATGGCATTCTCGGGTCGCGTGGCAAACTCGAGCATGCGTTTGAAGTTCGCATCCGATTCAAGTTTCGAATGATACGGAGCCTGCGGCCATCCTCGCAATGACGCTTCGACTTGTTCCATCGCCAGGTTGGCGCCTTTGACAAGGCGGATTTTGATGTCGCTTCCCGTGCGTTGCTTCCGCTCGCGAGACCACTCGGTCAGCGATTGCAACACACCATAAGAATCCGGCAGATAAGCTTGCAAGACAATCCCAGCAGAGAACTGATCGAATTCTGGTTCATCGAGCAACGCGCGAAAGACATCCACCGTGAGGTGCAGATCGCGATACTCTTCCATGTCGAGGTTGACAAACTTATGCGGCGGACCCGATTTCATCGCCGCGCGGTAGATTTCTCGCAATCGACGTTTGACCGTTTCGATCGTGGCCGAGTAACCCGTGAGGCTAATCTGGCTGACAATGGAAGAAATTTTAATCGACAGATATTCGACACCGGGTTCGATCAGTCGCTCCGTGTTATCGCGCAGCCGTCGATTCGATTCCTGAGCTCCTAAAACCGCTTCACCTAACTGGTTAAAGTTGACTCGCATGCCCGACCGTTCGCGAGCGGTAAGATATTTTTCAAAATCTCTTTTTTCGGCAGAGACTATCACGTGTGCCGATTCGTACCGAACCTTTGATTTGACAAGAGGAATAAATATCGCAGGAAACCATTTCGCGACTCGGCTGACCCACTTGAGCAGGAATCGATCGAAGGTACTCAAATAAGCCGGCAACGAATATTCACCAATCAGTCCCGTCAACCGTCGCGACGCGCGTCTGGGCGAGCGGATTCGCAAGACTTGATCGGCCATCGCAATCGTGAACTTTTTGCCGTCGGGATCACCCATCATTCGCGCCATCATGGCAGAGCGTTTTTGGCTTTCGGGCGTTTCACGGAGGCTGGATTGACGCAAGATTTCTGAGGCAAGATCGACGGCCCGATTCGCCAATTCGCTGGGTGCGTTGAGAGGGTCAATCATCAAGGGTTGGTCACCAAGTTAGTTCATTAAGTTTTATTCAAATTCGCCTGGAAATCGACGAGTTCTGAGCGATCGTGCCAAGGCGAATAAACGAAGAACTCCGAAAAGTTGCAGGAGCCAAATTGGCGATTCCGGTTAATTCATTGACATAGCAACACTCGCCAGGTCGAAGTATCCGCCGTTTAAATTCTGCTGCGAGAGATA
>JBGSKR010000468.1:0-4273 GCA_041741135.1 Mariniblastus sp. | reverse complement strand
GCAATACAAGCGAAACGTTTTGATCAGAGGGAGAAGTATCGAGCTTTGTTGGAACTGGTTCAGCAGCTTGAATCGGTTTTGAGTTCAGGCACATCAATTGTCCTTTTCGCGAACCATGCGGAAACAGCAGATGGCATTTTTGACTTCTTGAGGATTCCGCTTGCCGGTCGAGTCGTGAGGCACAGCAGTAGTAATTCAACATGGACTCAGGTGTTGAGTGCCAAGTCAAGCACCGTTCTAGTTTGTGACGCCACAGCCGAAGAAGGGCTCAACCTTCAAAAACGGTCGGCATGCATTGTCAATTTCGACTTGCCCTTTTCGCCAAACCGGATTGAGCAACGAGTTGGAAGACTTGATCGCTTTGGAACCGGAAGACCGATCAAATGTTTTAACGTTGTGCTGTCGGAGTCCTCAGTTCAACAGCAGTGGGCCAATTTACTCGACAAAGGACTGGGCGTTTTCAACAAGTCGATCGCAAGTTTACAGTATTTGGTTGAGGATCAATTGTCACAGGTGTGGGAAGAGTTTCTCGACTCGGGCTACGAAGCCTTTGACGAGGCGACTGAACGTCTGGGCGGCGACGACGGCTTGATAATGACAGAACGACGCAACGTACAAGCACAAGACGAACTTGACTCAGGAGGCGTTGCGTCAAAAGCGGACATGGAAGCATTCACGGCTTTAGCAAAATTTGATTTGAATTCTACGGCGTTGAACGACGCCGTCGACAAATGGATGGTTGAGCGGTTGCACTTTCGAAAATCTGGTGAAACGGGTCGGAATGATCGCGTGTTGCGTTACGAGATGTGCGTCAAGGACGATTTCAAGAATTGGAATCGCGACCGCACCTCATTGATGCCGTATCACGAATGGGACTACTTTTTCAAAAGTTCGCTAGACACAGAACTCTGTCCCGAAAAGCCAGTGATTTCACATACCAACTTAATGACATTTGATCGGCAAGAGGCCCAAGCACGCGACGTTCCACTCGCACGGATTGGACATCCCTTTGTGGATGCAATTGAAAAACACATTCGACTGGACGACCGGGGGATTTGTTTTGCGATGTGGCGTTATCGCCCCGATCTGAGTTTGGATGAGCCAGTCTCAATCTATTTTCAATTCTATTTCCTAATCGAAGCAGGTGAATCATCGTTCAGTGAATTCATTGAAAGATGGACCAATGCGTCTTTGTCCGCACTGCGTCGTCGTGCAGATGGCTTGTTTCCTCCGATCGTTTTTCGCATGGTTCTTGATTCGGATTTGAATCGAGTTTCCGATCCTGAATTGTTGTCAGCTTTGCAACAACCTTATTTTAGTAAAAAGCCTGGGCAACATGGCCCGCAGGATTTTAACCTGAATCACGACCGCTGGAAAAAGATCGAGTCTTATTGCCAAGGCGATGTTTGGCGGGAATTGTGTTATGCGGCGCGAGGTCGTGCGGCGACAGGCCTCAAAGAGCAGACGCAATTGCCTCTAAAAATAAAGGAAGCCATTGCGAGAACTCGGCAAGATTTCACGTTGAGGCAGGAGCAATTCCAAAGCCGGATCGTGAGAAACACACAAGAGCGCGATTCACTTGTTGCTGAAATGAATTTCGAACAAGAGTTTCACGAAGCAATCATACGTTCCATTGAATCGCCCAGTATTCGAATTGATTCTGTCGGCGGTATTTTTCTTTCCGACAAGAATCCGTTTGCGGATGAGCGTCCGAGGGAGGAGGACGATTGAACGGATTTAGTGAACTTCAATCCGTGTTGGCTGAATGGCCAGACCGCGATTTTTCTGACGGCGACCGAGGCGACAATTGTATCAATCGACTATTTCAGGTGTTGAAATGCTTTCGAACTGACCCTTCCAGTGCTTTGCCCGGGGACATTGCAGGACTGGTTCGCCATGTTTTGTGCCGTTACCGTGCCGTTTCCGAGAGCACGCCGATGTTGCGAGTGCCCGCGTCGGCAAACTGGCCGAATAAATCACTGTGGGAGGCGTCGCACGTCGACGTCGTATCAGTGGGAAACGAATTTCAGTTGTCGGTTTCGAAGGACTGGTCGGCGAAATGGCTTCCCGACAGTGAAACTTATCCTCCTCTGCTCGCTTCATTTCGCGAAGAAGAACGCAGGAAGACTTGGCCGCGTTCTGTTAAGTACCCGATAGATCCGGCACTAGCTGATGGCCTCGAACTGAAGTTCGAGAACTACGCATCGCCCGGACAGCGACAGGCAATTCATTCGGCGTTTTTAATGAAACCCGGAGGAACATTGATCGTCAACCTACCAACCGGAACAGGAAAAAGTCTCGTCGCTTGGGCTCCAGCGTTGCATCATCCTCAAGTTGACGCCCTAACCGTAATGGTGACGCCGACAATTGCGCTTGCGATGGATCAAGAAAGGCAGTTGAAAGAAAGTTACCCCAAGAACGCGGTTTCAAAACTTCCACAGCAATTGGCTTGGCACAGCGGGCTTGCCGAGACTGATCGAAAACAGATTCGCCAGAACTTGAAGAACGGTACACAGCGAATCCTGATCGCGTCACCAGAAAGTTTGATGACATCGCTAGCTCGCCCACTCTATGAAGCAGCGGCACGCGGATGTCTGAAGTATTTCGTTGTTGATGAAGCGCATCTTGTCGCCCAGTGGGGCACAGAGTTTCGACCTCAGTTCCAATCCATCAGCGGACTGCGTCGAGAGTTGCTGTCACAGTGTCCCAAAGAAAGCCAATTCAAGACGCTGCTTTTGTCGGCGACCCTTTCACACGACAGCATTTCAATTCTCCGGTTGTTGTTTGCTGAGGAACAGATCGCCCACGTTTCCGCAGTGACTTTGCGACCCGAACCAGAGTACTGGATCAGCAACGCACCATCGGAAACGGAACGTAAGCGAAGAATTGCCGAGTTGGTTCGTGTCGTCCCGCGCCCATTTCTTTTGTACGTCACAAAACAAGATGATGCCGAAATGTGGTACCGAGAAATTCGAGATATGGGGCTCAAACGAGTTCGTTGTGTTCACGGGAGTTCTTCCAGTGAAGTGCGGGAAACAGCGATTGCAAAGTGGCGAGACGGAACCTTGGATGCGGTCGTCGCGACTTCTGCCTTTGGACTGGGAATGGACAAGCAAGACGTTCGAGCAGTGATTCATGCCTGCATTCCAGAAACCGTTGACCGACTCTACCAAGAAGTCGGACGCGGCGGTCGTGACGGAAACGCTTGTGTATCGTTTCTCGTTCATTCGTACTCGGATCTAAGAACCGCGAGGGGACTTGCTCAAGATCGGGTAATAACTTTGGACAAAGGGCTGCCGCGTTGGAAAGCTATGGTCGCCAACGCTCGTTCGGTTGAAGGTCAATCGGGCCGTTTACAAATCGACCTCCGCCAACAAACAAGTGATACGACCGGCGATTCGGATGAAAACAACCGCTGGAATTTGCGAACATTGGTCTTGCTCAATCGCGTCGGCTTGATCGAGATTGAGTCTGCCGAACCACCTGACGTCACAAAACAACCTCATGAATCGGACGAACAATTTGAAGCGAGGCGTGAAAAGGAGTGGGATCAATATGCGTTGTCGAGTTTCGTTAGAATTGCCGATGATGACCATAAAGAACTGGCGACATGGGAGGAGAAAGTGGAGCCCGTTCGACAAGAAATGTTGCGAACAGCAAATCAGAATTTTGCACTGGTAAATGACGTTCTTAATGGTCGGCGGAAAATCAGCGATGTCTTAGCGTCCGCGTACCGGCTGAATAGTGATGATTTTTTCGTCGAGCCCGTTCCCGTTTGCGGTGGATGCCCCGGATGCCGAAAAGAACCGATAGAATCAAGGTCGAGTTTCCGATTGCCACACCCAGACGCGATCGCGAATCTTGACTTAAGAATCGACGATGAACTGTATCAAGCTCTACCTGAAATCAGCGATCTGATTTTGGTTTCTTGTCCAACCATTTCCACAAAGAGCGAGTTGCGAAAGTTCAAGCAACAACTGAAGCCAATGCTTATTCGGTTAGTCCAATGGGGAGTTAGAGAGATTGCCGCGAGTCCCAATTTTGCCGAACTGGAAGAGATTAGCTGGACAGCGCCAGTTTCTGTAAGTTGATCTTATCATCGCGTTGGTTTGGTGGCTACGGATTTGATATTTTCGGGATCAATGCCGAGTGCTCGGAGTCGTTTTTTTCTGGTTTTTTGATGCGAGGCAGAAGCAACTGCGTTGCGTTGTTGGTGGTAGCTGAGGCGATCAAGTTCGTCTTGTAGTTTCGCTTTACGGGGCTTGGGAGGCAA
>JBGSKR010000467.1:0-8413 GCA_041741135.1 Mariniblastus sp. | reverse complement strand
AGCCGGTTCCAGTTTGTTGTTTGCCCGTTTGACAAATTGACGGGCCGATTCTCGATCTGTTTTTTTGGAAATGATTTCTCCGTCGCACAATTCTTTCAGCAAAACTTTTTCGAATTCAATGTGTTCTAGAAGTCGTTGGTACTGCTCTGGCCAAATGGATGATGCACTTCCGATCAGGCGGACTCGGTGTCGTAAATGAAACTGTAGAAACAATGTCTTTCGCTGCCACTGCACAATTTCTTCGTGGCGATTGGATGATGTCGCCAGTCTCCATTTCTTTGGAATGAACGCCGCGCCACCGGGGCGATAGATTGTTGGTGGCGAATTTCCCTGTGTTGCAGCAATTCGCGTTTCAAGTACCCGATCGAGTTGCTCGACTGAATCGATGGATTTCAAAAACGTTTGGCTGGGCAGTTCCGCTAGCAACCAGCGGTTGGCAATCAGCAAATCAAAACTGGTAATCAACACGACGCCCCATACCGCCATGGATGATCGTCTGGTTCGCTTTGCCAAACTGAAAACGATCAAGGCCATTCCCAGCACGATCAACGAATGCACGAAACTGATAATCAATTGCCGAGTCGAACCTAAGTCGTCAAACGGCCCGTACAAACCGTCGTCTGGAACTTTGTCAAAAAATCGGAGATGGAATCCAAGCAACAAACTCACAATCCCGACGATGGAAACGAAGGCAAAAAAGACCACCCATGTCCGCGAGAACTTCAATCGCCAGCGTCGCAGATTCACGCCCGCGAGAACACACAGGCACAGCATCGCTACCACGATCAATTTGGCTGGATAGCGGAAGGAATAGTATTTGGGCAACAGTAGCGACATCGCCCAGTACAAACCGCCGACTTGCGGGCCGACGATCTGCGATTGGGTGTCGATGTTCAAAATTTCGTTGACCCACCACCCGATTCCATACCATCCGAACGATGCCACGCAGAAGAACAAACCGACTCGCGTGAGCCATGCGCGGCGCGAGCGACCGATGAACCTCATTCCAGTGATCGCTAACCACATCGTCAAAAATCCGGCGTACAACGAGGGAATCCAGATTCGATCCACTCCGCGCAGTCCGTCTGTCCAACGCTGATGGACGGGATGAATTTTGCCGGAAACGTTGGGCCACAATAATTCTGTCAGCGACCACGGGGGAAGGCTGAACTGGTAAGCGTGATGGATGATCGTACCGGGTTTCGGCGGACCAAAGAGTGAAGCCGCCGTTATGTCCACGTTTTTTCCAACGGCGCCGTAAACATTGACAGCCATTGCTGGCGAAGTCCGCTCGCTCAATTGGCTCCACTCGATGGACGGCCACAACTGCACCAGTGACAGCGCGATCGTGGTGGCAACCATCATGGTAAGACTGCCGAGATGGAAACGTAGACCGAAGCCAGTCGCGATCGAGTTCAATTGATTGGCTGAATTTTTCTGGCGACGATGGCGAGCTCGACATAGGCGGCTTGCTCCCGTTGCAGCGGCGATCAAACCGACATGATAAACCATTTGCGGATCGCCACCCAAAATCATCAGCGCACAAACGGCGCCTGCCGCGACCGCCCACCGCCAGTGCCCCGTTTTGATCATCAGCCAAATACAGCCGAGGGCGACGGGCAGCCAAGCCGCACTGACAAGATAAATCACGTTGGCGACTTGAAACAAAACGGCTCCACCCATGGCATACGATATCGCCGCCAGCGAGGCACCAGCGAAGTTCGCTTTCAGGATCCGACTGAACCAAAACGCTCCCGCGCCCGCCAGCAAAATGTGAACGGCGAGATACAGTCCGTAGCGAGCTGGAAACGAGAGAAAGCGAAAACAAAAAATCAGTTTGCCCGGATAGAGGACGCTGGACGATCCATCGGCAATCAGCGGAACGCCAAAGTTGCAAAACGGATTCCACAGTGGAATTTCACCGACCGCCCATTGCGAGTCGATCCATTCGAACATCGGGTAGTACCAAAATGCCGAATCGCGAAACCCGCAGACCACGCTGCCGGTCATCATGGGTCCGCATAACCACAACCACAACCCAATCAACAGGGCAGCAAGAATCCAGCCGCGAAATTTTGAAATCCGACTCACGCGGGCTTCCCTGTTTCGAAGATCTTAAACTAATTGTAGCCGGACTCGTGAGAGTTCGGAAATTCACCAGAAAGACAAAACCGAAGTCTCACGACTTCGGCTACTTATCACGTCGATCAACGATATTTTCCAAAATCACCGTGAACGGTTACTTAATTTTTTTTGGCAACCGCAAGCTGCCGATATGATAACACGAAAATGTTCAGCTCACGATGAATTCTTGACCGACGAGAATTCTACAAACTCCAACCTTTCAAATGAAACGAAGTCTCAATGCTCGTGTTCGATAACCCGTATCTTGCAACGGCTCGCGCGGCTGCAGCCGAAGGAGCCCGCATTGCCAAGGCTCATTTTCGCAATTTGGCAGCCGCCGGCATCGAGAACAAAAATGACAGCGATGGCTATCAAGGGATTGTCACTCGCGCCGACGTGGAAGCCGAAACGGCGATCATTGAAATTATTCGAGCGAATTTTCCCGATCACGAGTTCATGGCCGAAGAGAACTATGCCGAACAAATTTCAGCGGAACATTTGTGGATCATTGATCCGATTGATGGCACGAACAATTTCGCGCATGGTATTCCTCACTATGCCGTCTCGGTTGCCTACTATCAAAATGGAGTCGCCGAGTGTGGCTGCATTGTCGCCCCGGAAGTCGGCGACGAATTTGTGGCAGCGCGGGGCAATGGAGCTTGGCTTAACGGCCAACGAGTTCATGTGAACTCGCATGTGCGGATGAACCAAACGATGTTGGCGGTTGGGTTTTACTATGACCGTGGGGCGATGATGCGAGCGACCTTGAAGGCAATCGAGGAATGTTTTCAGCAAAATATTCACGGGATTCGGCGGATGGGAACGGCGGCACTGGATATTGTTCAAGTGGGGTTGGGACGCTTCGGCGGTTATTTTGAGTATCAACTTGCGCCGTGGGATTTTGCCGCAGCCAGCTTGTTTTTAACCGAGGCAGGTGGAATGATAACTACCTGTACTGGTGCCGAATTGCCGCTGGAAAAAACGTCCGTGCTGGCGACCAACGGCCCGTTGCACGAGCCATTGCTGGCGATTGTGCGACGACATGCGGGTTACGTCTAAGATTTTCAAAACCTTTTTTCAAAACCCAATAAGGGCCGAGATGGCAGAGCTACCAATTGTTTCCGTTAACGACTCGACTTCCACCGCTGGCGGTGCGTGCGGTAGCGCAGGCGGGTTGGTTGGCCTGGCTGGTTCGTCGGCAGTGAATCAAAGACGCTTGCCGCCATGGTTGAAACGCAATCTTCCGATCGGCAATCAAGTCAATTCGACCACGGAGTTGCTGAAGGAATTGAATCTCGAAACGGTTTGCGAGAATGCGAAATGTCCGAACCGGATGGAATGTTATTCGCAGCAAACGGCGACGTTTATGATTTTGGGAAATGTCTGCACGCGGCCCTGCGGATTTTGTGCGGTTGGGCGGGGCAAGCCGGATGCGCTCGAGCTCGATGAACCGCAGCGTGTTGCTGAGGCGGCACATCGCTTGGGTCTCAAGCATGTCGTGATTACTTCGGTAACGAGGGATGATTTACCGGACGGAGGTGCGGAACATTTTTATCAGTGCGTGATTGCGGTGCGGGAGAGAACCGGTGCGTCGGTAGAAGTTTTGACCCCGGATTTCGTGTTGAATCGAGCCGGACTTGATCGCGTCGTCGAAGCGGCTCCCGAAGTCTTCAACCACAATGTCGAAACGGTTCCACGGCTTTACCGCCGTGTCCGCGGGCCGAAATCGGAATACGCTTGGACATTGGGGTTGCTTAAGCGTGTCAAAACCCTCAATTCCTCGGTGAAAACCAAATCGGGATTGATGTTGGGGTTGGGCGAAACACGGGAGGAAGTGCTGGATGTGCTTTCTGATTTGCTCGATGTTGGTTGCGATTTTCTCACGTTGGGTCAATATTTGCAGCCAGCACAAGACCGTTATCTGCCGGTGGTTCGCTACATTCCGCCAGAGGAGTTTGCGGAATTGGGGCAGCAAGCGAAAAGTATGGGCTTCAAGAAAGTCGCCAGCGGCCCGTTCGTTCGCAGTAGTTACCACGCTCGCGATATGGCCGAGAGCTTTTAAGGCGAGCTTCAGAACAGTCGATGCCACCCCGAAACTTAAACTGAGCCATAATGGCTTGCTTGCGCCGCAGGCTACTGAGGTATTTTGTCAATCTGTCACTCCGCTAAGCAACATGAACCACGACCAAGAGACTTCCAGCCAGAACATTTCCGCTGATCAGAATATTCACGTCTCGGTTAATGGTGAATTGATCGATGTCGCGGAAGGTGCGACTGTGATTCAGCTTTTGGGACAGTTGAAAATTAATTCGCGGGCGATTGCGGTTGAGCTTAATCATGAAATTCAATCGTCGGATCGTTTTGCTCAATGTCGATTAAAAGAAGGCGATGTGCTCGAGATCGTGACTTTGGTGGGTGGTGGATAGATGACAACGGAAACGACAGTGAATGAATCTCCCACAGCGAGCGAAAGCACCATCAGTGATCGGCTGAAGATCGGCAATCATGTTTTTACCAGTCGATTAATTCTGGGTACAGGCAAGTATCAATCGTTCGAAGCGATGCAACAATCGCTGATTGCGGCGGAAACGGAATGCGTCACGATTGCCGTTCGGCGTGAACGTTTGCATGATGGCGATGGTCGGAACATTCTCGATTTTCTCGATCCGGAAAAATACATTCTGTTGCCCAACACCGCGGGTTGCTACGACGCGGAGACAGCAGTTCGATGCGCGAAGATGGGGCGAGAGATTCTGAAAGGCTTGGAGAACGCTGGTGCCGATTGGGTGAAGCTGGAGGTGCTTGGCGACAGCCGGACCTTGTTGCCTGATCCGATTGAAACGTTGGCTGCGACGGAAGCACTTGTGAAAGAAGGATTTCAGGTTCTGTGCTACACCAGCGACGATCCAATTATTGCGCGACGTTTAAAAGATGCCGGGGCAACGAGTGTGATGCCCGCTGGTAGCCCTATCGGTTCGGGGCTGGGGATTTTGAATCACAACAGTTTGCAAATCATTCTGGAAGATCTTAAACGTGACGATCCAAGTTATCCGGTGATTGTCGATGCGGGAGTGGGGACGGCCAGCGATGTGGCGATTGCCATGGAGTTGGGATTTGACGCGGTATTGATGAACAGCGCCATTGCGATGGCAAAGGATCCTGTAAAAATGGGGCTGGCGATGAAGTTGGGAGTCGAGGCCGGTCGATTGGCCTATCAGAGTGGCCGAATTCCAAGGTCTCGCTATGCCTCTGCAAGCAGTCCGGAAATTGGGGTGATTTCGAGGAAAAGCCGGTAAATGCCCAGTAATGCGCGTTTCTTGTACTTTCGAGGGTTAGCCTCGACGTTCAGCAAGAATTATCCAAATTACCAAACTTATTTGCTTGACACATTGAATTAGCCCAAGTACAAATAGGAGTGCATCTAAAAGGGGAGGATTTTCCTAAGATGTCGATTGTAATAACCAAACATTCAAACAAACTTTTGTCCTAACATCTTCGAAACCTTTTGATCTTTTTTGAAACGGTACACACCCATGAACAAACAATGGAAGCTCGTCAAATCTGTCGCATTACTGGCTATTCTGCCATTAGTTGCTACCGCTGCTGCTTCAGCGCATCAGTGGATGAGCAACAACAATCCAATCGCTATCGACGTTGAAGGAAACGCGACGGCTGTTTCGGACCAAATCGGTTCGGCTCGAGTCCACACGGTTGCATTGAACCGAGCTGGTGTTGTCGAAGGACGCATTGCCTCAATCAATGCCGAAACCAAACAAACCAATGGCATCGCCGAGTTGCGAATTTACTTCGTTCAAAACGGCGAGATCATTCAGGAAACCACGACACTTGAAGACGGCACGTTTTCAATTAATGGGCTTTCCGAAGGCGCATACTCGTTTGTTGCCACTGGCGAGAACGGTTTTGCTGCATACGGCGTTCGCGTTGTTCCAACAGGCGAAGAAGCCAGCATCAACGTGATGGAAGCTGCTGCTGTGTCTCCAAAACTTGCTGCCGTCAAGGCAATCTTGAAAGACCGTTTGCCTGCCGAAATCGCCAACGAGATTTTGGGAAATGCGGAAAACGCCAGCCAAGAAAAGTTTGTCGGTGCTAACCGAGTGTACCTAAAAAATGGAACTCTCGCTGGTCATGTCCTTCCTGTCGTTGGAGACATTGCAAGCGTTAACGGAACTCAAGTTCACATCTTGAGTGATGATGTTCAAGTCGCAGAAGTAGTCGCTGATCAAACTGGTAGTTTCATGGTTCCTGACATGGAACCTGGTGTCTACAGTTTTGTTGCCGCTGGCCCCAATGGTTTTGCAGCCGTCAGTTTTGAAGCCGTTGCTCAAGTTACAGAAGAGTCATCGGTTAGCGAAGCCACAGTGACCGAGTTCATTGTGGATTCTCAAGTTGCCGATGTTCCCGTTTCTACGACTGCGGCGATTCAAGAAGACGGGTTTTCGGATTCGATGGATGTTTACCTGACTGCTCCTCAGGATAGCGGCTTTGTTAGCGACAGCATGGATTACAGCGGTGGCAGTGGACTGTTCAGTGCTCCGATCGAATACGCAGGCGAATCAGTTGGTTGCGGAAGTGCTGTTGGCGGTTCTTGCGGATCGTGTGGCGACTTTGGCGGTATGAGCAGTGGCGGTGGCGGCGGAGGTGTGTTCGGTGGCGGCGGGATGGGTTTGGGACGTTTGCTCCTACTTGGTGGAGCAGTTGCGATTCCATTAGCACTTAGCGGTGGTGATGATCCCGATCCAATTTCTCCTGCGAATCCTTAATATTAAAATCATCGTTGATTCGATCAAACGAAACGTAGTTTCTGCTGATCGAGTTTGCGGACGAACTGCACAACTGTGCAATAACAAATCAAAAGCCCGCTGATCGATCAGCGGGCTTTTTTTGTTGAGTGACGTTGGTGGAATCTCTAAATGAATTTGGCAACGATACAAGAATGTTTAAGCAATCTCATCGACGTCCAGTGTTTCGATTAAACGTAGGCGATCAGCAACCACGACAGCAGTTTTTGTCAACATGTTTTCCACGTGGAAGCAGTTTCATGAGAACCGCTAAGGTCCGCACAACTTCTCACGATCTTGTATAGGCACAAGGTGACGTGGCCTTGTTTCTACAACACATATTAAGTTTTTCAGTTCAAGAGTAAGGACGGCCTGCTCTCCATCAACAATTATTTTATTTCGGGTTTCGCTGATCAATCTTCTCGGTAACTTTGAAGCAATCGCTTGGCATAGCAAGCGACCAATCGTTTTTCCGTCAAGCGACTCTACTCAATGGATTTGAAATGCAACCCACATCAAAACTAGACAATTCAAACGTCGCGATCAGCGAGTTGACCGTCGATCACTCACAGCTCTTTATTGGAAAATGGAATGGATTGATTTCCACGACGAACTGGGAAAAAGGAAGAATCATTTGTGCGTGGCGCGAGTCGCTTGCGGAATCGGTCGCGGAGCCAACCGAATATTCGGATGAAGCTTGGAGTCAAATGGTTGGCGGCGTGACAGCGCAACATGTCGGTCGCTTGCGGCGCACTTTCGCTCGATTTGGACATGTGTTCGCCGAGTACGATAGAATTTACTGGAGTCATTTTTACGCAGCGCTCGATTGGGATGACGCGGAAATGTGGCTTGAGGGGGCTGTGCAAAGTGGATGGTCGGTTTCCAAGATGCGTCAACAACGCTGGGAAACTCTCGGTCAATTGCCCGATCAAAAACCGACAGCCAGTGACATTGTCGATACTGAGTTACACGAAGAAGCTCAGTCCCTCGAGCTGTCCGAAGGCAAACGTAATAACGATCGCGACTATATCGAAGGTCCCGTCTACGAGGGACCAGACTTTGGCGATGAGGACGGAAATCGTTTGCTCAACGATCGATCATCTGCCGCGACGGCCGAATCTTTCGAAGACGCCACAGAGTCAGTTGCTCCGGCCGTTCGTTTATTCGAATCGTTTACCGACCTGCCAGAAGATGTCGAAGAAGCGACCAATTCATTTAAGATTGCCATCATTCGGCACAAGAATACGGATTGGGCGGAGATTTCAAAAGCGGAAATGGTCAGTGTACTTGACGCGTTAAAGAAGCTGGCTGAGTGAAAAATTGGCGGTCGTGATTGGTCCAGAACTGACTGCCCGATATCTGTAGCTGCTGTTGCCAGACCGGCAGCCATGCTCTGGCGAGCCTACTGGCGGCCACGCTCTGGCGAGCGTAGCTACTCTGGGGCGTTGCACCCTCGGCTGCCAATGTCGATCAGTTTTGTTAAAATCGTT
>JBGSKR010000466.1:0-4241 GCA_041741135.1 Mariniblastus sp. | reverse complement strand
GGCGGGGATCGAACCCGCGTTTCGAGCGACGATACAGCGTTGAGCAGCAACGACTTACGTCAACGTGTCCAACGTTTGGCTGCACTATGGCTGCAATCACTGGTCACCGATGAACACGAATTGGCACGTATTGTCGCAATTGCAGAGGCATGGCCTTTGTTGTCAATGACTATCAAAAAGGAAATCGATGCAATGGTGCATGATGCCAACGACTAGACCATGATTTGCCAAGTGTCCACCTGGCCAATCCCAACAAAGAAGTTGTTACCGCCGCATGCTAAATCAGGTGAGTCAGGAACGACAATAATGCGGGTTATGCTTTTTCAGCCTCGGTGTTGGAATGATGAGCTCGCAACTACTTGAATTCGGAAAATCCGGCGGTAATTCTACTTTGCGCTTTCGAGTCTATTTCCCACGGTCCCGCAGCGAGTTCGCCAGCGATTCGTAGGAATCGATGACTTTCAATCCGACGTTCCAAGGCTTTGTCAAATATCTCCTGCTGCCTATACAGGAACTCCCGATGAGCCGAGTCGTTAATAGGCCCCCCGGTCGCTCCCAAAAAGAGCATGCTGGTTGCCTTTCGATCCAACGACTCTGATTCTGCAAAGACTCTTTCAAAGCGATCGCACAGATGATTCACGACTGCAATAACAACTGTTTCATGTGCGACATTTCGCTCAATTTCTTTGAAAACCGGTTTCGTACCAGCTGTCAACCAAGTGTCGCCCCATTTCGAATCCAATGTTGTGAGCCAAATTTGAATGGAGGTTCTGTCAAATCTTTGATTGAAATCAAATGACGTAAGTGACATCTCGAAAAAGCGGCAAAACATTCGGTCGCGAACGATTTGGACGTCTGTATTTTGTGAACGAAAAAAGTCGCACAAAAAGAAAAGTCGTTTGGCTGTCTCGGCAAACCCAGGTCCAACATTCCGCAGTCGATCCTCCGGATCAGGCCACGCCAGCTTGGCATTTTCAAACGCCATCATCGCGACTTCGATCGCCTCGTGAATATCTGAGTAAATTGCCCTACCAAACTCTGGTTTCGGGAAGTGTCGACCCGCCATGCCGGTCGTGCCTTTGCAATGCCAATCCAAACGATCGATAGAACGCAAAATCAAGCGGTGAAAAATTTCTTTGCGTACCTCGATGTCTCCTTTAATCTCAAGTGATTTTGTTCGATCAATGAGAAATGATTCGTAGTCTTGTCTGTGCAAAGACAAACAGGCGCGAGCCGAAAGCGCCTTGATGAAGTCGGGGTTGATTTCAAGTGCTCGGTTATAATCTGCCAATGCAAGTTGTTCCGCGTCTTTGAAATCCTTGTGCGACATTGGCCAGGATAAACTTTCGTAAAGATTGCCGCGGAGAAAGATTGCATCGTCCGATTCCGGATTGAGTTTGATGGCCTCATTCAAGTCCTCCAATGCCGGTTTGTCATTGCCAAGAACGAAATGTGCTTTCGCTCGTTCAATGAACGCATGCCAGTCGTTCGGATCACGCTCAATTTGAGAAGTCAGGAGTTTGACGTTTTCTGTCGCAACCGTCATTGAAGCGGAGTTGCCGTTGGGATGGTGCTGGGTATCGTCTGGAACCGGCGCGGCGTATGCAACGCTCATCGAAGTAATTACAACCAACAGCGAACAATAGAACATGTGACGCATCATTATTCGGTCCTTTCGAAGATCTGTTTCTTAAATCCGCTGACCGGCAGCGGCTCTTTTTTGTATAACGAGGGCCCGTGATGCAAAAAAAGCGACAGCCGGCTTGGAGGCCTTTCCGGCAGTAGGGCTAAATGCCCTTTTTCTGCGCAATCGCCTGGAAACTGTTAAATTAGAAGGGGTCAGTAGACGCGCTGTTTTTGAACCAAAAATGTCTAACGACTGTTTGTTGTTTCAAAAACAATGGTTCTCCCGTAATTTTGTTGATGGTCATCTTGCTCCGCGAATAAGATAGTTCTTGTGCCGAGTGTACAGCCATCCTTTTGGATGTTGGCGGCGAATTTCTAGGTTCCGTTCTTGGGCGCGGATGGGAGGACTAAAGTTGAGGGCACCCCCGAATCCTATGCAGCATTCAGAAATCGGGAGCGTCACCACTCGAAGTTGGCGAGGTCAGTCGGTTTCATGCCGTGTAAACAAACCGAGCACAATGCAGGTCGGAATTGGCACGTCCGTACATTTGGCGCTTGATCATCTTTAGGCGGCTAATGTGGACTTCTGATGCGCCATTATTTCTCGAAACGGTTAATGCTGCCCTAACTGCGGCCAAGTCGCTTTTGGGGCCCGCGAGCGCTTCGACGAATGACCATACTCAGACGTCCTTAAACAGGGGCCATCGGAGCGACCGAGCTAGACCAAGTGTTTGACACGCTGCAGGCCGGATTTGTTTCGTCGTCTGGAATTTGAATTGGCAGTTTGGGGATCGATTTCAACGTGGTTAAATGGCATTCATGAAAAATGCCAAGACCGCACCCAGAATCATGATGGCCAAGTCCCTTTTTGTGGGCTTGAAGAGCGGGGATTTTTCGATTTGATTTTTCATCTGCAATACATGCCAGATTATGTTCTCGGAAGCAAGCTATTTGTTCGCTTTGTCAAAAAGGCATGTAAGTGAAGTGGACCCCAATTATTGGACCACCGGCGGGCAAATCTTAGATAGAGGTCGGCAAGCGATTTGCTCGGCTGGGTCGGTAGACTTCCCAGGGTGTCTGTCGGGCTAAGGATTGATGGCGACGTTCATGATCGTAGTAATCAAAATAATTCGAGAGCCCATGATGACAATCGGCTCCGCTCTCATAACTCTTTAGATAAACCTCCTCATATTTCACGGTCCGCCACAATCGCTCAATCATCACGTTGTCAATCGCGCGACCGCGACCATCCATGCTGATTGCGACATCTTGCGACTTGAGCAGTCCGGTGTGTTCACGACTGGTAAATTGCGAGCCTTGATCGGTATTAAAAATTTCTGGACGGCCCTGGCCCAGGGCTTCGTCTAACGCTTCGATGCAAAAGTCTACATCCATGCTGTTGGACAGCTTCCACGAAATCACGTAACGACTGTACCAATCCATCACGGCCACCAAATACAAAAATCCAAACTCCAGCGGAATGTAAGTGATATCGCTGCACCAAACCTGGTTCGGACGAACGATCTCCAGGTTCCGCAGCAAGTACGGATACACGCGATGGCTCGGGTTGGCCTGCGTCGTGCGACGCCGGGGCGCGACACCTTCAATCCCCATTTTTCGCATTAAACGCTGGATTCGTTTACGATTCACAGCATGGCCCTGGTCCTCCAGAAAGTCCACCATCTGACGCGAGCCGCGATTCGGCCGACGCAAATGTTCTTCGTCCATCAAACGCATCAGTTGCAGATTCTCCAGGCTCTCGGGAGCCGGATCGTAATACACGTTGCTGCGATGCAAGCCCAACGACCGGCACTGTTCACGAATTCTCAAATCGGGATTATCAAAGTCAATCCAGCATCGCGCTTCATTCACCGTCCTGGGCCACTTTTTTTTTGAGCCACTCCAATTGAACTTTCAACCGACCGATCTGCTCATACAACTCAGTCACTTCCGGTTCGTCGGTCGCGCCTTTGCCGGCAACTTTACCATTCTCAAAAACCGATTCTGCGCCGTCCAGCAACTGCTTTTTCCACAGGTTGATCTGCGTCGGATGCAGTTTGTGTTTTTGTGCCAATTCGCTGATCGTCCGTAGACCTTGAACTGACTCTAAGGCTACTTTTGCCTTAAAAGATGGACTGAAGTTGCGTCGTTTCCGTGACATGCTGGCTTCCTGAAAAATCGGGTTCAAATCGGTTATAGTTTGACCGATCAAAACGCTTTTTTCTATCTAAGCCGGTGGTCCGATAATTGGGGTCCACTTCAAAGGCCGCCGGAGCGGCCCTGAGTATTGTTTACGATTCTTTGGATTCGTCATTTTGATTGACGATGTGGTCGAATGCTTTCTGAGCGACAAATGCGACTTGAAGCAGTTCGTCACGAGAAAAGCTTTCAGATTCCTGGAATTGGTCGTCTGAGTCTTTGTACAAACGCGAAATCGTGATGTTATACCATTCGCCGTTCTGGTTTTTGTTTCGCCAAAGCTTCGCTCGAATTCCTCGACCAGCTTTGATAACTGTGGGTTTATTGTCGTTTGAGTTTTTCATTTGTTCCTCCAAAAGGAATTTTGTTGTTCATTCACTCCAGTCGGTGAACACAAAAATCCAAAATGGGGGAGC
>JBGSKR010000465.1:0-4345 GCA_041741135.1 Mariniblastus sp. | reverse complement strand
GCATGGATTCCTAATCCGCAACCACGGTCTCTACACTTGGGGCAAAGACGTTTTTTCCGCCCGCCGCCACATCGAGATTTACGAATTCCTCTTTGAAGTCATCGCCCGCAAATTGATGTGGAATCAACCCCGTTCGTAGGTTGGATATTCTTATCCGACCATTCGTAGGTTGGACATTCTTATCCGACCATTCGTAGGTTGGACATTCTTGTCCGACCATTCGTAGGTTGGACATTCTTGTCCGACCATTCGTAGGTTGGACATTCTTGTCCGACCATCACCCAACGCGACGGACAGGAATGTCCATCGTACATCCATCCCGCCGCAACCAACGCTGGTGACAAACGCGACTCAATGGAATAAAATCGGGAATCGAAGTTAGTTCGTCATCACCAGCAACTTTTTAATCAGGTGCAATCATGGCCCGCGTGCATATCCCCGACGAAGATCGTGACATCAGCGACCCCCAAGAAATTCGCCAGTTCCTTGAGCCGTTTGGTATTCGGTTTGAACAATGGGACGTCGCCGGTCGCATCGGTCCCGACGCCACCAATGAAGAAATTCTGGCTGCTTACTCACCCGAAATCGAACGGCTCAAATCAGAACATGGTTTCGTGACCGCCGACGTGATCAACGTGACGCCCGACACACCGGGACTTGATCAAATGTTGCAAAAGTTCGACAAAGAACATTTGCACACGGAAGACGAAGTCCGCTTTACCGTTCGCGGCAGTGGCGTGTTTCATATCAACCCCCAAACCGCGCCCGTCTTTAGCGTCACCGTTGAGTCCGGTGATTTGATCAGCGTTCCCAATGGAACACATCACTGGTTCAATTTGTGCAGCGACAAAACCATTCGTTGCATTCGTCTGTTCGAAGACCCGACAGGCTGGACGCCGCACTACATGAAATCACCCATCCACCAAAAATTCGCGCCGCTATGTATGGGGCCAAGCTATCTCGCGGGCCAAAATTCTGCGCAGACGCAAGCGCAGGGCAGTAATATCGAATCAACGGTGAAGCTGTAGCATGAGCTGCTCGCAACTAAATTCTAACACTCGCGGAATCCTGCTGGACATCGAAGGAACGACTTCGTCGATCTCGTTCGTATACGACATCATGTTCCCCTACGTTCGTGAAAACTTACGTGACTACTTGCAATCCTCTTGGGACAGCTCCGAGTTGCAAAATGTTCTACCTCAACTCGCATCCGATGCAGCCGCACATCAAGAATGCCCGTCGCCAATTGTCGCGGATTGGTTGGGCGATCACGACACCGCAAAAAAAATTGACACGATTGCGGATGCTGTTATCCGCTTGATGGACGCGGACATCAAAGCCACGGGCCTGAAACAAATCCAAGGCCAGATTTGGAAAAACGGCTTTGAGAGCGGACAACTGATCGCTCATCTGTTCGACGATGTCGCTCCGGCTTTAAAACAATGGCACGCCGACGGTTTGGACGTTCGCATCTACTCGTCGGGCAGCATCGCTTCTCAAAAGTTATTTTTCGGGCACACCATCGCCGGAAACTTGCTACCATTTTTGAACGGACACTACGACACGACGACCGGCGCCAAGCAAGAATTAATCAGCTACCAAAAAATTGCTGACGAGTTTTCGATCCCCGCTCAGCAAATCGTGTTTCTCAGTGACGTTCCCGAAGAACTTCAGGCGGCGAAACAGATCGGCATGCAAACCGTTCTCAGCATTCGCCCGGGCAACAAACCCGTGTCATCCGATCACGGCTTCACGACAACTAGCGATTTTCAGAAATTGAATTTTGTTGGATAGTGCTGAGTCACCGTTTACTCTTGGGATTGGGATCGACGGCTTACCCCCCGCACACCTAAAAACGCGCCATGAAAACACGCCATGAAAGCAATTCTTGCCATTCTGATTTCATTGATCTTTATCGGGCTGTTGGGTTTGCGAAGCGTCAGCACACCCGCCGATTCCGCGTCGGGCGAGTCTTTGATGGTCTTTTGCACGGCGAGCATGAAACAGCCGGTCGAAATAATCGCTCGCCAATACGAACAGCGAGTGGGTGTTGAAGTCGCTTTGCAGTTCGGCGGCACAGGAACGCTCGTTTCGCAAATCCAATTGGCGAAACGGGGCGACCTGTTTATTGCAGCAGATCAAAACGCGATCACGATCATTAAGAAGCTTGGTCTGGCGCGAGAGATATTACCGCTGGTGAAACAAGTTCCGGTCGTGGTAGTGAAAGCTGGCAATCCCAAAAACATTCGCACGCTCGATGATCTGTTTCGCAGCGATGTGCGCGTCGGCATTGGCAATCCGGAAGCAACGAGCATTGGCAAAGCAACTCAGACACTTCTGGCAGATCGCTGGAATGAGTTTGCGACTCGCCTTACCGTGATGAAACCGACGGTCACCGAAGTTGCGATGGACGTGACTATCGGCAGCATCGACGCGGCCATCGTCTGGAATTCGACCGCAGCCCAATTTGAGAAACTTGAAACGATTCGGCTGCCCGAGTTAGATTCGCACGAGGACATCGTGAATGTGGCCGTGCTGAATGGTTCTGCGAATCCCACAGCCGCCTTGCGTTTCGCCCGCTATTTGGCGGCAAGAGATCAAGGTGCCTCCGTTTTGACCGCCAGCGGATTCGATGTTGTGTCTGGCGAGAATCCGGAGATTGAAACTCGCCCATGATGACCAGTGACCGTCGCACTCAATCGTTCTGGCTGGCGCTAACCAGCATGATGCTGATTTATGCTTTGTTCATTGTGACGCTGCTGGTAACGCTCGCGGCATACACTTCGCCCGCAGACCTGTGGGCGGCGCTACAGTCTCGCGAAATTCGATTCTCGCTTTTTCTCAGTCTGACCTCGTGTTCGATCTCCTCTTTGTTGTCGTTGCTGGTGGCGGTTCCCACCGGATATGTACTTGCCCGTTGGAAGATTCCCGGGGCTGCGGTGATTGAATCGATCTTGGACGTGCCGATTGTGTTGCCGCCGATGGTGATGGGATTGTGCCTGCTGATTTTTTTTCAAACAACGTTGGGACAAGCGATCGACGGCCCGCTTCGATTTACTTACACGGCTTGCGGAGTCGTTTTGGCTCAGTTTGTCATCGCTTGTGCGTTCGCCATTCGCATCATGCGCGGAACTTTCGAGCATTTGCCCACTCGCACGGAAGAGGTTGCACTTACGTTAGGCTGTAGCCGCTGGGGAGCTTTCTGGCGCATCTCGCTGCCTTCCGCAAGAAAGGGCATGATCGCCGCTGTTACGATTGCTTGGGCGCGGAGTCTTGGCGAGTTCGGACCAATTCTGGTTTTTGCCGGAGCGACGCGATTGAAAACCGAAGTTCTGCCGACCACCGTTTGGCTCGAACTGAGTGCCGGCAATCTCGAGGCAGCCGTTGCCGTTTCATTACTATTAGTCATCGCCGCCATGTTCGTGCTGACGTTGGTTCGCATCTTGGGCCTCGAGGTGAAGCCATGATCGAACTCTCCAATGTAAAAATCGTAGCGGGAAGTTTTTCGCTTGCTGACATCGATTTCTCGATTGGTCAAGGAGAATACGCGATTCTGATGGGGCGAACAGGGTCCGGAAAAACAACCATTGTTGAAACCATTTGCGGTCTGCGACCAGTAATCTCAGGCACCATCTTGCTCGACGGCAGAGACGTCACCGAACTCTCACCCGCCGACCGAAACATTGGCTACGTCTCACAAGACCTTGCGTTGTTTGACACCATGACGGTTGAAGAAAATTTGCGATTTGGACCAAGCATTCGACGCCAACCCCAAAAATCGATTGACCAAAAAATCTGCGAGCTTGCAAAATTGCTCGACATCAAGAATTTGCTTTCACGGCGAACCCAAAAGTTATCTGGCGGAGAAGCGCAACGAGTCGCACTGGGGCGAGCGTTAGCTTTTCAGCCATCGGTGCTGATTCTTGATGAGCCGCTCAGCGCTCTCGATGAATCGACCCGCAACCAAATGTACGACGTCTTAAAAAGAGTCCAGCAACAAACGGGCGTGACGACGCTCCACGTCACCCACAGTTCCATCGAAGCAGAAGTTCTCGGAACGAAGATACTGGTGTTGAAGGATGGAACTGTCTCATGCCAGTAGTAACAACTAGCTTCATCGAGAAAACTAGCGAACCCCATTCAATCAGGACGCTTGACTAAAGTTCTCACTGACTCGGCTCCAATTAACGACGCTCCACCAAGCGTTCAAATAATCGGCGCGCATGTTTTGATACTTCAGATAGTAGGCATGCTCCCAAACGTCAACGCCAAGAATGGGAGTGCCCAAGGACTCGTCAGCGACAATGCCTTTCATGAGTGGATTGTCTTGATTGGGAGTGGACAC
>JBGSKR010000464.1:0-6770 GCA_041741135.1 Mariniblastus sp. | reverse complement strand
GTATTCGCAAAATTCTGTCAGCCAGCAGTCATCGAAAAACCTCAATGGCTGGGTGGAAGTCGAATAGTATCTACCACGGCTGACGTCCTGCGAGGGCGTCGGCCAAGATTTCTTTGTTCGTGTATTCGAGGATACTGCCGGTCGTGATACCACGCGCCAGCCGAGTCATCTTGATCGGATATTCGGCGAGCAAATTCGAGATGTGCAAAGCGGTGCCATCGCCTTCAACCGTCGGGTTCGTGGCCATGATGATTTCCCCAAAGCCTCCCTTGGCCACCCGCTCCAGCAATCCGTCAATCGTCAATTGATCGGGGCCGATGTTATCCAGGGGAGCGATTCGACCGAGCAGTACGTGGTATAGACCGCGATAGGTCGCCGATTGTTCGAGCGCCATCAAATCACGCGGCTGTTCGACGATGCAAAGTGTGGCTTGATCGCGGCTCGGATCGCGACAAATATTGCACATTTCCGATTCCGCCAGATTGAAACAGATATCGCAGTAGCGAACGTTCTCACGCACGCTGCGAATGGAATCAGCGAGAGCAAAGGCTTCGGTCTCTGGTACTCGCAGCAAGTGATAAGCCAGTCGCTCGGCAGATTTTCGACCGATGCCAGGCAAGCGAGAAAGCTGGTCGATCATGTGCGTGACTGATTCGGAAAGTTCCGCCATGGTTGATGAATGATCGTTTGTTTGAAATTTAAGTTATCGTGAGGTTGCGAGTTTGCAGTTGGCTGGCGAGAGTAGCTCTTGCCCAATACCAAGAGCCGGTTGACGGATTGAACTTTCTACTTAATATCGTTTGTCGAATCTTCATCGCCAGTATGGCCCATGAAATTCTTCAGCATGTTTTCCATGTTGGCGGGAATGGGCAAGTCGCTGGTGACCGATTGCATGGCTTCCACATGCAACTGTTTTGATTTTGCGATCGCGGAATTAATTGCGGCGGGCAACAAATCTTTAACCATTTCGAAGTCGTTTTTTTCTTGCAAGATTGGATCAATTTCTACGCTGAGGATATTCCCAAGTCCGTTTGCCGTCACGCTCACCATGCCACCGGCCGCAGTCCCGGTGACTCTCTTTGTTTTAAGTTCTTCCATCGCTTCCTGCATTTTCGGCCCCATCGTTTGAGCCTGTTTCATCATGGAAGTGATCGCTCCAATGCCTTTGAACATCTGCTAACTCCGTTGTAGATCAAAATAGAAATAAATGAATCGTAATGAAAAAGGGTTCGGAATTGTAACGGTTCGCTCCGACGCGTGACGCCGAAAATTTTGGCGATTTCGCTTTCAGACTAACTAATTTGCGTTGCCAATTCTGCCATGCCAAGCGGTAAAACGACTGGTGGTCTGCAACTTATGAACGGCTGGGCTGATTTTAGCAGCTCAGACTAAATCGAACGTCTTGGCTCAAAAAAATTAACCACTTGAGCATCAAATAAATCGGAGGCTTGTTTGATGAACTCGTGTTCGTGAAGTTTTCGGATTCGCTGAACACGCGACAACTGAGGTTGAGCGGATTCAGCAGATTCTTGTGCGTTTTGAGAAACTAAAAACTCCAGGCGAAAAGGTCGCCCTGCGGTTGTTTTCAGTAACTCCTCAAATTTTTGCTTGCGTTCGGGACGACTACATTCTTTCGCTGAGTACGCATCATTCAAGGTCACAATCAAGGTTTCGCCGTTTTTTATTGTTAGCGACTGATAGTTGGCCGCCATGTCCGACGTTAAATCTCCGACTTTGGCAAGCGTTTGATCCCACATCGATTTTAATTCGGCTTCGCTGACTGGATGCGTGTCGGCGGAAGGGCGATGTGCTTGTCCCGCGGAAGCGACGGTTGCGGCTGTCGTGACGGGGGATGCAACCTGGAAGTTAGAAGAAGCAACGTTGAGCGATTGCGCGGCTTCTGCCGCTTCCGGAACGCTGGTGGCGGAAGACGCAGAAACTGATTCGTTTGACGGTGCGACATTTGACTCTGGCTCGATGCTGGACGCCCCCGTGCCGGCTAAAATTCCAGCAGGAGGCTTAGTTATTTCGTTTTTTTTTAAGTCCGATTTTGGAGCGGGAGTTGCGTTCGCTGACGAGATTTTTGTAAGCTCGACACTGCGGCCAGGCAAAGTTTGAGGGCCGCGAGGCGCAGCGGAACTTTTTTGGCTGGTTTCACCGCTGAGTTGCTTCACCAGATCGGAAATCGAGTCAAGATTCTCCAAATTGCAAACTCGCATCGCGGCAACTTCAATCAGTGTCCGCGCGTGCAAACTGTGTTGCATCTTAACCATGGCTGCATCGAAAATCTGGATGATCGAGAGAATCGTTTCTAGTCCGAGCGATTCCGTCGTGCTGGTCAGCAAAGGCATTTCTGCTGAGGTACAGGTCAGCAACACGTCTTCGCCACAACCGACTTTGACTGCCATCGCGTCGCGAAAATATCCCAACAATTGCTCCGCCAATTGGCCAGCATTGACACCTCCGTTGATTGCGTCGTTAATCAAATTAAGCGTCTTGGTCGCATCGTGTTTGACAATGGCTTCTGCAATCGCGGCAATCCGAGCAACATCGGCGGTTCCCAGCAGTTGATTGACCGCATCGACGGTGATTCGTGTTTCACAGAAAGACAACAATTGCTCGAGCAGGGACTGGCTGTCTCGCATCGAACCACCCGCGCGGCGGGCCAGTAACGCCAAAGCCGCATCGTCCACAACCACGTTTTCGGCGGTAGCGATGTTCTTCAGACTTGTGGCGATCTCGCTCGTTTGCACTGGCGAAAAATCAAACCGCTGGCAGCGAGAAAGCACTGTGATCGGAATCTTTTGTGGATCAGTTGTGCAAAAAATAAACTTGACGTGGGCCGGCGGTTCTTCCAACGTCTTCAGCAACGCATTGAAGGCTGGGCCGGTTAACATGTGAACTTCGTCGATGATGTAAATCTTGTAGCGAGATCGACTAGGTCGAACTGACGCATTGTTTCGCAAGGTGCGGATTTCATCGATACCGCGATTGCTGGCTCCGTCGATTTCCAACACATCGACATCGTCGCCAACAGAAATCGCCTGGCAAATATCGCAACGTTTGTCATCGGCACAGGGATTGGGCGTGGGGCCGCCACTTGCAGAACAATTCAGACATTTCGCAAAAATTCTCGCCGAGGAGGTTTTTCCGACCCCGCGAGCGCCGGTGAACAAATAAGCTTGACCGACTTTGTTTTGCTCAATGGCTTTTTTGAGGGCACCGGCAATATGGTCTTGTCCGATTAGGGTGTCGAATCGTTGCGGGCGATATTTGAGGGCGACGACCTGATGTTCGCTGGTCGTCGAAGCATGTTGGTCTAGATTGGCCATTGGAGAGTGCTTTCCCGATGAGAATTAACGATTTTAATCAAGTGGAAACGCGAGACTTTGGAGAGAACAGAGCGTGGTTTGCAGGGGGCTGGTTCTGTAGGATCGCAGGCGTCCCGCCTACTCTGTCAACCTGCTTGCGGGCGGGACGCCCGCGAACCGGCAAGCCAAACGACAATAAAAAAACGCCTGCCGGTGAGAGGACTCCGCACAAGAGTACCCCGCTTAGGGCTGCTCCATTTCTGGCCTGACCCATTTCGCGGCTCCCCCTCGCGGAGCCCACTCTCCGGCAGACGCTGGAAGAATGAAGGATGCATCTTAACGGGGAGGGTCGGTTTTCGTCAAACGGGTAGCAAGCATTGCCCGAATAATCGTTATTTTCCAAGCTTCGACCATTTTTCGACAGCTTGATAGGATCTATCAAAAGAAAACATTGCTTAATACCGATCTGCCAATTAGTATTAATGAGAATAAATTAGCGTTAGTCGCGATCACCACCAACTCATCTCGTTCCGTGAGCGGCTATTTCGGAGAACGCGACCAGCGTCATTTCAATTTATCTGAAACGCCCAAAACATAATCAGGAAACTGACCGGAGATTTAAGATGCCAGCTAGAAGTCTTTCAGTTGTAATTCGCCTTCGCTTTTTAGTCATGATGTTCGCCATCGTGGCTACGGTTATCTCTCAGCAATCCAATTGTGCTGGGCAAGATATTGAACCTCCAGTTGACGGTGGCGGTCAACTTGGCGGTGTTGAAATCAATGCTGAAGGCGTCTTGACCTCTCGCGCGTTCATAGGTAACTATGAGGCTTTAAACCGGCAACGGATTGCGGCGGCCACCGCGTCGCTGAACAAAGACCTGCAACAACCTAGCGAGCTGCGAAAAATTTCGCTCAATCGTTTGGAAGCAGAAGTCAAAAAACTGGTTGATGCTGGCCGGCCGATCCCCGCTGACATGCAGTATCTCGCTGGCATGAATCGGATCACCAATGTGTTTTATTATCCCGAAACGAAAGACATCGTGCTGGCCGGTCCTGCTGAAGGATTTTTCCTCAGCGCTGACAATCGCGTCATTGGTACCAAGACGGGTGCAGCGACTCTAAATTTGCAAGATTTGATTGTGGCCCTGCGAGCATTCAGCCCCGATGGCAAAAAGACCAGCATGATTTCCGTTTCGATCGATCCGACGCAGGAAGGCATTGTGAAAATGCAAGATGCTTACGCCAGCGTTCAAGATCGATTCCGTCCGGGTGACGAACGAGCAGTTGTCGATCTGTTTTGCCAAGCTTATGGGCTGCAGGAAATCACAATCCAAGGTGTTTCCCCAAAAACCAATTTTGCTCGCGTGCTTGTGGAAGCCGATTATCACATGAAACTGATCGGCATTGGTCTCGAAAAACCACCCGTCAAAATTATTAGCTTCATTGAAAAAGCACAGCCCACTGCCGTCGCAAAGAACTCATTGCAACGTTGGTTCTTTCAGCCGAATTACGATTGCGTCACACTTAACGAAGACAAAACAGCCATGGAAATGGTCGGGAGTGGTGTCAAGCTGGTCGGCGAAGACGAACGAGTCGACGCTCAAGGCAATCGCACTGGAACCGGTGGCATGAACGGTGCCAGCAAAGCATTCTGTGGTTCGTTCACACGTCTGTATGATCAACTTGCTCAGCGGTCTCCTTTGTGGGGCGAACTGCGAAACTTGGTCGATCTTTCCATCACCGCTGCCTACATTCAGAAATACGACCTGTATGGCAAGGCCGGTTGGAAGATGGAAACGTTTGGCGATGAAAGCAAAGTCCCCGTCGAAGTCATGAACACTCCGACTCATGTGGCTCCCGTTGTCAATGCGATGTGGAAGGGCCATTTCTTCATGGCTCCGATCGCCGGTGGCGTCAGCATTCAGCCCCGAGTGGCTCTCAATTCGGATGTAGCCAAGACCGACACCGAAGGCAAGATTGATCTCGTCAAATCGCGAAGCGAAGCCAAACTGATGGGACTTGCCGACGGTCAGTGGTGGTGGGACTAACGGGTTGAATTCTTCAGCCAAAAGTTATCTAATTTCGTTTTCGAAGTTCCCGTTCGATAACCACGGCTTCAGATGATTTCCATTGGACTTTCTAAGACAGGTACTGGGACGCCCGCGCTGATGGCTTACCCGGGGTTTGGCCATCGTACGCCTGACGGCAATTGGCGAATCTTGGTGGCAGGTGTCGCATGGCAACAACCCGTCGTCTTCAACCGTCGTCAACGACTGATGATTCGGATGCTGGGCGGTGCGATGAAGGCCGCTCCTGCTGATCTCGAAAGTGAGCTATTTCAAAATCGCATCACGCCGTTCATGGCTGAACCCGAATCACGGCGCGAGATCATAGCGCGTGTCGGTGATCGCTCGTATCGCTTACGAAAAAAGACTGGTCGGAATGGCCACTTTCGAGATTTTGTCACTCTCGATGCACGGCAGGTTGAGGCGGCGTCTTCACTCGATGAATTCGGCAATCGAATGTTGAATTTCGACGTTGAAGTTGCCGGTGCGAATTGCCATTCGCTGGGCGGATTGATTTATCTTTTGGAAGACGAAGGAACGAGCATCGTTTCTGATATCGATGACACGATTAAAGATTCTGCGGTCGGTGATCGGCGTGAGTTACTAAATAACACTTTCCTCCGCGATTTCCGCAGTGTGGAAGGCATGGCCGACGTTTATCAAAGTTGGGCAGGAACCGGCGTCAGCTTTCATTATGTCTCGTCAAGTCCTTGGCAGTTGTTTGAATCACTGAAGGCAATGAACGAAACGCATCAGTTTCCCTCAGGCACCATGCATCTGAGAAATTTTCGTTTGCGAGATCAATTGCTGAAGAAAGTCATCATCCGACGGCAAGGCAAAACGACCGCGATCAAATTTCTGATGAAGAATCTGCCTAAGCGAAAATTCGTTCTCGTCGGGGATTCGGGGGAAAAAGATCCAGAGATTTACCGCAAAATTTGTCGTCGATTTCCCGGTCGCGTTTCGGCTTTGTTGATTCGCGAACTTGCTCACCGACCTCTCGATAGTGAGCGAGCAAATAAAATTTCAGCCGCGATTCGTAATGGCCGGTTCGCTAAATTCCAAACCGCGGAAGAACTCAAATCTCTAGCTGAAAAATGGGATTGTTGATGATCAGGAGGAGGTATCGGCTTTGGTGGTTGTGGCAATGAAAAAGGCCTCGGAAATCCGAGACCTTTTTGTGTTTGGCGAAGTGGAAAGTGTTCCATTCGAATTCGTTGAAGCCAGTATTACCAGTGACCACCATGGTAGCGGTTGTAGTAACTCGGACCGTGATTGTGGTGACCATGATAGTGGTTGTGTCCTCGGTTGTAATAGCTAGGACCATTCCAGCCACCGCCGTAGCCGTATGACGGACGGAAAGAGGAATAGCCGACGCTGACACCCCGTCCAT
>JBGSKR010000463.1:0-3316 GCA_041741135.1 Mariniblastus sp. | reverse complement strand
TGCTTCCTTCGCCGACTTTAAAATAGCCATCGAAGAAACATTTGACAAAATATCGACGACTCACGCAAAAGACATTTCCACACTCATGACGCTCAATTTTCAACAATTCGAAAATGTTTCTCTAATGGCCGCGTGAGGTAGAACTACCTTTATCGGGACTAAGGCAGACATTCGCGATTAAAAATTTCCGGGTCGAATTCGTCTCTGGGACGAAAAACGGCGGGGCGGGAATTTAGTTGAGGAATCTCACCGATTTGGCTTCCGAGCGGCGACACTGTTTTTGAATCGGCTGCCGGTGGCAATGATGCGGGTAAGGGTGGGGGCCAATCCGGAACTGCCGCTAAGTCGGCTGAAGGCATTGCGATGTGAGTCGCGTTAGCGTTCAGTCGTTGCGCATTTCGCAACTCCAGATCCGATAGCATTTCTGGTTCGGTAAGAGTTCCCGGGCGGCGAATGGTCGCGGGAAAACTTTCGCCCTTTGGGGAATTGAATTCTGCACCGGTCTTCATTTGAGATGGGTTGGCTCGAGCCATTGGGACGTCCTCTTTCCCTGGTTCCTCGTATCCCACTTGCCGAATCTCGCTGGAAAGATTAGTTTGAATCGAAGGCAGTGGAGAGAAAACGGGCTCGAGCTCTTCGAACGGAAGTCGTGAATTAGATGAGGTCGCGTTCGCCTGTTGGGTTGGAACTGTCGGTGGATTGTTTCGTTCCCGCTGCGCCATGACGAGTTGACGCTTCATAAAATCCAGATCATTGGGAGCAATCTTAAGTCCTTCCAAAATCATGTACTGATTCTCGGCAAGTGTCGAAAGTTTTTGTTGGATGCACCAACGAAACAACGAGATTTGGCCGGCGTGATCGGTTGCCTTGAGGCGAGCCAGTTTTCCCCAGTACGCCTCTTCGAGAGTCCCACAGACAAACGACGTCTCGTCGAGTGAGATCACCAAACGGCTGCCGGTGCGGGTTTGCACGCTGTAGTGATCACGCTCTCGCCGGATGAAGCCTTCCACTAATCCGCCATTTCGCAATACCAGCAACCGTTCAACAGTATTAGAGCGAGGCAACTCGGTAACGTCTTGCGCGCGAAGGTGCTGAAAGGTCAATTCAACCATCGCAAGCAATATCAGGGCAATCAATTTCGCACGAACCATGGCGAAGACATTAGAAAATGTCAGCGTGGCAGTCAATGCGAATGCCAACGTTCGCGAAATTTCACCAACGAATCCGACTTAAGCCGAAACTTTACCGTAACCCAGACCCCGGAGGACTTCGAGGATTTCGCTACAAGTCGGGAACATTCGACCGCTACTGCGTTTGTATTCGTCCATCGCTCGCATGAATTCGACTTCTTCTTCGGTGTATTCTCGTTCACAAGTCGTCGGATCGATCTGCCGGCGGCGTTTTCCAGACCTCCGTTCTTTGGGTTCGGCCAATTTGAGTTGCTTGGCGATCGCGGCGGCTTCTCGGCGTTCTTTGTTGGAGCGTGTTCCCGTTTCGTTAATCTGCGCAATTTCTGCGGATGTTGTTGTGGCCATGTGTTTCCCCTTAATTGTTGACGCTTTCTCTGGCTGATGCTGTCATCAGATTGAGACTGGTGACGCCCCCAAAAATACAACACTTGGGCAAGCTTGCTCTGAAAATCTGAAACATCCGATTAGGTAAACTGCACCATTCGCTGCTTTGTCGGGATGGAAACGATTGTGCAGCGCGTCGCTACAGGAAGCTTTCATAAACTTGCGAAGTTTATTAATGATCTGCCATCGTTTTTATGCAGTAACAATTCATGTTGAATTCGAGCCACGAATTTTGTCTGGCATTGAATTTAGGTTAGTCAGGAAACCGTCTAACGAAATTTTTACGGAGAGCGATTTACTTCTGAGAGGGAAGTAACGGAAACTCATTGCACCTCAGGTGCGGTTTAATGGTGTTACCAGTTGACGCTGGCTAAAACCGTTCGACTTTCTTTAAAAAATTCAAAGGTGGCATTTACACATACCGCAAATCTGAGAGAATTTGACTTGAAATGAAGCTGTGAAAAATTTCACGATGTTGCTTTGAGTGTTTTTTCTCGGTTTTTCGTGTTCTATTTCCGTTCTTTCCCAGTTTTTCACTGAACTGAAAATTATGGCTTTCGAAATTAAAGAGGGACTGAACCTGCCAATCAGTGGCCAGCCGGTTCAAGATATTCAACCCGGCCCACCTATAAATCGTGTTGCCCTGATTGCCGACGACTATATCGGAATGCGACCAACGATGTTGGTTGGTGTTGGTGATCGCGTCAAACTGGGTCAACCCGTGTTTGCCGATAAGAAAACCGTGGGTGTCGTTTACACGGCTCCCGCCTCGGGCATGGTTGCTGCGATTAACCGTGGCGCGAAGCGAAAGTTTGAATCGCTTGAGATTGAAGTCTCAGGAAACGATCAAGAACTGTTTCAACAGTTTAATTCGTTGGCGGATATTGATCGCAATACGATCCAGAAACAGTTGGTCGACTCAGGTACTTGGTGTGCTTTTCGGACTCGCCCGTTCAGTAAAGTTCCGCAGTTGGGAACCGAGCCACATTCAATTTTCGTGACCGCGATGGACACAAATCCTCTGGCGGGCGATCCAGAACTGATCATCAGTGCCAACAAGGAATTGTTTGTTAGCGGCTTGCAAGTCATATCGAATTTGACTCAAGGCAAAACGTTTGTATGCACTCGCAGTGATTCTCGCATCGAAGGCAAGAACATTCCGAACGTCCAGTTTGAAGAATTCAGCGGCCCTCATCCGTCGGGGCTCGTCGGTACTCATATTCACTATCTCGATCCGGTGGGCCCTAAGAAGATCGTTTGGTCGATCAACTATCAAGACGTGATTGCGATTGGCCATTTGTTTACGACCGGTCAGATTATGGTCGAGCGAGTCGTTTCAGTCGCGGGTCCGCAGGTAGCTAAACCTGGGCTATATCGGACTCGCTTGGGTGCTTGTTTGGACGATTTGTTGGCGGACGGAAAGTTAAGCGGCACAAACAATCGCTTGATTTCCGGTTCTGTTCTTTGCGGTCGCCAGTCGGAACCCACGAAAAATTATCTTGGACGATACCATCTGCAAGTTTCGGTGGTGGAAGAAGGCACGAAGCGAGAATTTCTCGGTTGGCAGAAGCCGGGATTTGATAAGTTTTCGGTCACCAAAGTTTATGGTGGCTCTTGGCTCAAAGAAAAACTTTTTGCGCTTACCACTAGCACCGGCGGCAGCAAGCGAGCGATGGTACCCAACGGGAGTTACGAGCGTGTGATGCCGCTGGATTTGTTGCCGACTCAATTGCTGCGAGCCT
>JBGSKR010000462.1:0-6986 GCA_041741135.1 Mariniblastus sp. | reverse complement strand
GATGGTTACAAAGACTCGATCTGGATGGACCTTGGTGCGACCGTTCGTTCTAACGGAAACGGCATTTTTTACAAACCGCTGTATGCCATCAAGATCATCGATCAAGACGGGCTGCTCAATCTGAACTCGCATGGAAATTTGGCCGACGCCCTCGATATAGCCGCTCGTCCTCAGTACGCAGGACAGGGCTACGGGCCAGCGGAAATTTCACTCAAGGGGAATGCGGGACAAGAGATTTTGGGACAAGCCGAGTATCGACAAATCTTGCAAGGCAACGGAACCTTTCCTGGTCGTTTGGGAAGTGGCGCGGCAGCGACAGCCGGAGTCAATGGCGGTCGCGACGCTTGGTCAATTCGAAAACTGTTTGGCTATCCGGAAGTCGGCGATACCCTAGCGAGTTTCTTCACCTCGTCACCGCTGGATATCCGTGGTCGATTTGTGACCGGCACGATGACGGTCGGAGCTTTCAATCCCGATCCCAATAACGGTGGCTTCAACAACAATCTGCCGATGACCGATTTTTCGACAGCCGGTGCCAACGATACATTGGCTGATTCGCCTTACGAAGCCAGTTTCGCTCCCGCTCCGTTCAGCAACTGGAGCAAGAGCGATGATCGGCCGTTCACGGCAGTCGAGCTCGAACGATGGTTGCGTTCGAATGATGTCGATTCCAATTTGCTACCCGCCCGCTTGTGGGAGCTTGCGAAGACCGCTCACGGCGATACTGTGAAACGACAGTCGGTGACCACCGACAGTTACGAAGTCCCCATGGCGCCGTTTCTGACGGTCAATAGCGCCGGAAATACGCAAACTCTGACGGATGTTTTGTACGCTAAACTTGGGCTGAATCCCGATACCGACGTCGATCAGATGAAAGAGCGTGCGCGGGAATTGCTGTCGCCGGAATTGCTGCGCGGCATGAAAATGGATATCAATCGGCCCTTTGGAAATGGACGCGATGATAACAACAACGGTGTTGTCGATGATCCTGCCGAATCGGGTACGGCGCAGAAGAATCGCGACCTTGCCGGCAATCCTGATATGCAATTTGGAAACATGAATTTGAGAGGGACGCCGACCTGGTCGGACGATCTGGCTCGTTACCAGTTCATGAAACATTTGTATATTCTGACGTTGCTGGTGACAGAAGATTCGAACTCCAATTTTGCGAACGTGTTGGATTATCGCCGGGCCGTTGCTCAATGGGTTGCCAATGTCGTTGACTTTCGTGACCCTGATTCGATCATGACTCCGTTCGAATATGACCCGAACCCGTGGAATGGCTGGACTCCGGATGGCCGATTGCAGGCTGGTGAGTCTGACGGACCAGAGCGCGCAGTCGTCTGGGGAGCCGAGCGTCCAGAATTGTTACTGACTGAAACGTTCCTCCATCATGATCGAGCGTTGGAAGATACGGGCAACGATGCCCCTGACAATAAGAAAACAGATGATCAGAACAATCCGGACGACGACTTTGATAATCGCTTGGTGCCTCGCTCTTCGGCGTTTTTTGAACTGTATCACCCATGGACCCAGGATTCGACTAATCAACGCTTGCCAGGCGAATTAGCCGACAATGCGGCGAATCCCACGGGCGTCGATTTAAAGAGAACCGCCCCCGGCGGTAGCCCCGTGTGGCGTTTGGCGGTCAAGCGTGACCCGGCCGATACGACTATTTTGCGGACAATCTATTTCGCCAACACCAATGCGAATACGGTTGATGCCGACGGTGGCGAAGAGTTTTACAGCGCGCTTGGCGGCAACGCCGTGGTTAGTCCCGGTCAGTCGGCTGTGATTGGTTCGATGGGCAGTAATCAAGATAATGGTGGCCCTTATCGGACAACTTTCGGACGACGCATTGGCGTCAGCGAGCCGAATTTGGAACTGTCGGAAACTCGCAGCATTACGCTGGATCCGGCTGCCGGCACGGTCAGTCGCGTCGAGTGGAATGGCGTCAATAAGGTCACTGGATCGAAGAATGCGAAGGTCGTTGTGATCGACCGCCCGCGTTCTTTGTCACTGAGCGATCCGAGAAATGGCTACGCAGATTACAACGACCCCGCTCAAGTCACCCGCGTGGGTGATGGGTTTGCTTTCACGGCGGTGAAGGATATTCCGGTTGATGAGAATGCAGATCCACTGGACTTGGAGGCGATCTGGACCAATGGCGTTACCCGAGATTTCCGCACGGTTTATCTGCAACGTCTCGCCAATCCGCTGCTGGCATTCAATAAGGATACCAATCCTTATCTGACGATCGATGCATCCGGGGCTGATTTGCTGGCCTTCAATGGAATGGCCAACGATCCCAGCAACAAGAATCCGAATGCAAAAGAACGCAATCAGGCCAATGGCATCATTGATACTAATAAAGCTACCGATTTTCGCTCACTGGAGCGAGGGGAATCGCAGACCGCCCCGCGGAATAATCAGTTGTTTGCTCGTGATGCAGGCAACCCGAGACAGGATGGAGTGCAGACGGTCGGCGATAACCATAATCTTTCCTATGAGTTCAAAGAATCGTTTGGCGAGATCAATGATGCTTATCGAACTAACGCAGGCGTCCCGTTTGCCTGGTTGACTTGGAATAATCGTCCTTTCGTCAGCCAATACGAACTGGCGAATGTGCCGTATGCAGCACCCGAGCATCTGACGGCTTTGTTCTCATTGAGAAATACTACGGCTCAACCCGATCCTTATACTCAGCCCAATTCTACGACCCATGTCGATCCGGCACTTCAACAAGTCGCCAAACTCGGTTCGCAGTTTGGGCATTTGTTGAATTTCCATGGACACGACGACACGGCGACACCTGCCGCAGGTAATTTCTATCGACTGTTTGATTACACCGAAGTGCCATCGCGATTTACCGGAACTGAGACTTGGTTGAACCAGACTCAATTTACAAACCATCCGTTTAACTTCGTGAGCCATTACCGTTACCCAGGCAAGATCAACCTGAACACGATTCCCAACCAACGAGTCTACGAGGCACTGATGGGCAGCTTCAGTACCCAGACATCGGCGAACTGGACCGCTTTCAATCAGTCGCGTTGGAATGGAGATCATTTCCGTCCGTATCGCAATACGGGCGAGGGCAATCTGGTTCCGCAAGCCTCGATGGTCGTGGCGAACGTGGATTGTGGTTTGTATCGCCGTGACGCGACCGGAGCTCCCATTTTTGATTTCCACGATCCGAACCCTTCGTTCAATTCGGATCGCGGCGCCTATTTTCGCAATCAGATGCGACAACGTTTAGGCAACTTGGTGACAACGCGATCCAGCGTGTTTGCGATCTGGATTACCGTGGGCTACTTTGAGGTCAATCCTAATGGTTCGTTGAAGCCCGGCCCTGCTGGCAAAGGGATCGAATTGGGGGCTGATATTGGAGAAGCCAATCGTCATCGAGGATTCTATATTTTTGATCGCTCGATTCCTGTTGCTTTCGAACCTGGCAAAAACCACAACATCGACCGCGCGATCTTAGTTCGTACCGTGATTGAGTAAAGTCGCTGCTCTCTCCGAGAGCATAGCGTTTTAGCGGGAGCGGTTTTGAATCGGTTTTCCGGTTTAGCCGTTTTTCGGTTAGATGCCGTTTCCTAATCGTCAGGTCGTCGATAGTAAAAATGTTGTCCGGATCTTAGATTTGCTTTTTTCGGGTTGTCGGCAATATACTCACGAAGATATTCGTATTGTCGAAGACTTCGAACCAAATGGTCAAAAGGTTCTTGTTGCCAGAACCTGCCTTTTGTTTGGTTGATTCGATTAATTCTTGTACCAGTAAATCGAGTCCAAGATTCACATTGTTTCTTCATTGAGATTTCTGTCGGAAAAGCCGCCAAAAGATGCACATGGTTCGGCATGATTACAAAGTCACCGATTTGATAAAGTTCGCCATCAAATTTTAGCAAGGAGTCAGCAACGATCTTGGCTAGTTCCGGACGTTCTAGCACGCAGGCTCCGTAACAAGTATCGAGAAAATTTTCTCGACAACGATTGAACACTTTTTTGAAATCGATGGCGATTTGAGGATCAAGCGTTGTGATGACATCTGACCAATGTCGGCCTTTCAAGAGTTTTCTTTGTTCCAGCCATTGGTTTTTTTCACGATCCCAGCGACGCAAGACCTCGGTGGGAATCGAGTCATGAGTGCGAATCGTGATGAAGACAATGGCACCGGCCTGCGACCAGTGAGGACGCAGACGTTCTTCAATGTCAAATTCGGAAGTCGGATCAAAGAGTTCACCAAACATGATTGATTTCGGTACGAGTCTAAGAAAGATCAATGGGTTTATAGTACGATGGTTTTCAGCATGGAAGATTTTAAACCGGAAGGCATTTAAGAGATAAATTTTTATGAAATGGATTTTTGACGGAAGGGAAGTTTTCTGGTGTGCTCGCTTTGCTGCTGGAGGCCGCAGCGACGTTAATGTCGCTGCTCTCCGAGAGCAAAGCGTTTTAGCGGGAAAGGTTTTGAATCGGTTTTCGGGTTTAGCCGTTTCTGGGTTTGATGCCAACTTTGAGGTTCATCCGCCTAGAACGATTGATTTTTAGATTGAATTTTTGACTGAAGGAAATCTTCTTGGTGAGCTCGCTTTGCTGCCGGAGGCCGCAGCGACATTAAGGCCTCAGCGAAAATCAAAATATTTAGAAATTGCGGATTTCGTGATCAACTTTGATCGCCTGATAACTCCGCGCGATCTCGTGCAGGCGGATGACCGGAATGCCTTGTTGGGCCAGCAATAGAGTGACTGCTAAGGTTCCAGCGTCGCGGTCAACCGTTTTGTCGCCGAGTAAATGTCCGATGAAACCTTTGCGAGAATGGCCGACCAAGATCGGACAGCCGAGGTCGAGAAAGCGTCCACAGTTCGCCACCAATTCAATGTTGTGGAGATGTGACTTGCCAAATCCGATTCCGGGGTCAAGACAAATTTTTCCGAGTTCGATACCGGCATCAAGTAACAACCGTTGCCGCTGCTCAAGATACTGATAAATATCTTCCACCACGTTTTCGTAATGCGGATTGTCTTGCATTGTCTGCGGCGTGCCTTGCATGTGCATCGCACACACCCCCGCTCCTGAATCACGGGCTACGTGGAGCATCTCGGAGTCGCCGGTCAGCCCGGTCACATCGTTGATGATTTGGGCACCCGCATCCAGCGCCGCACGAGCGACGGCCGCCTTCGAAGTATCAATCGAAACGGGCGTGGTGGTCTGGCTGACAATTCGTTTGATAACTGGAATGACGCGGCGAATTTCTTCTTCGGCACCGACCGGTTCGCTATAAGGCCGAGTGCTTTCGCCTCCGATGTCGAGAATGCGGGCTCCGTCGGCGACCAGTTGCAAGGCATGGTCGGTAGCGCGAGCGGGATCATTCCACTTCCCGCCGTCGGAGAAACTGTCGGGCGTGACGTTAACGATTCCCATCAACGCCGGCATCGACTCAATTCGAAGCGTTGTCGTCCGCAGTTGCCAATTCATTCATCCAGCTCGATTTGCTTAAATAACGGCAGATGACGATAGTAGACTTCGAGCGTGCAAACGGCGAGAGAAGTCGTGTAGATACGTCCGCCACGATTGCCCCATTCGCATACCTCCGGCCCCCAACTGCCGGGATGTATTCCGCGAGTTTCTTGAGTTGAGATCAGCAGTTCCCGCATCTGATCGTTCCAGATTTTCCACGGCTTGCCGCCGAAGTGATGCATGACTTGCGTTCCGTAGTACCAATAGTACAAATTCTTCTGACGCTCGTTTGGCAAGTGATCATTGATCAACCATTTGACGGCGGCGGCAAGTCGAGGGTCTTGTTTCTTCCAACCGAGATACATTCGGCAAAGAATCGCTTCGGCGGTCATCGTCGGAGTCGCTTCTCGACCGGGTTGATAACAGTAGGCTGATCCTGTCGGGAGTGGCGTTTTGTTTTTGTCGTCGAATTTTGCTGGCGCGGCGACGGTATCGAGAAAATAGTCGGCCAGCTTCAGGGTGGCATCGTCGATTTCCAAATTCATGTTGGCGGCTCGGGCGCTGTGCAAAGCCATCAATTGCCAGCCAACAACGCTGGTGTCGCCGGGTTCCTTGGGTTGGTATCGCCAACCGCCGCCGGAGTGTTGAGCGTACTCGATAAACTTGACGGCGTTTTGTGCCGGCTCGTGAAAGCGTTGATCGCCTGTCATGGCCAGAATTTCACAAAGTACGATGGCGGCTTGTCCATGAGCGTACATGCCGGCTTGTCCAGCATAACCGGCTCGCAAATCGCCGTTGGAGTTCTGGTTGTTGATCAGCCATGCCAAACCGGCGGCGACATTCTCTTTGTACATGCCGTGTTCGTGGGTTTGCCCCGCGCCCAGCATCGGCAGCAGCGCCAGCGACGTTCCCATGATGTCGCCTTTGTTATTCGGTTGGCCTGAAAGTCGATAGTTGTCGAGGCTCCAACTGCCATCTTTGTTTTGAACAGAAGCCAGCCAGCGCAGTCCACGCGCCACGGCGGCTTCCGTGATGGTTGTGCCGCCTTCATTTCGCACAATTTCGGCGCGGACCCGTGGATCGCGGGCGGCGAACGACATCAGTTGATCGGGACGCGTCGTGATGTTCTTCTTGATGACGGAGATATCGGGCAGTGGCGCGGTGGGACGCGGGTCGACGATCAAATCGCGAGCGTCCTGGTTGGCTTTTTGTAGGACTTCACGCATTTCGATATTGGCTTGCTCCATTTTACTGGCAAGTTCGAGGTCGTCTTGGAGCAAATCGAGCGGATTCTCCATACGGAATTGTCCGCCCTCTTCTTTCTCGGAATCGAGAAACGTCGATAACGTGATCGTGTTGTCAAAAGTGCTTTTGTCGCTGAAGACGATGAGCGCCAAAATCAAGATGGCAATCAGGTGTACGAGGAAGCTGACCATCCAGGCCGGCGTCAAATGGAAGCCACGTCGAATGGTGCGAGCCGCCCACGAGCCGCGCGTCAGCGATTCGAGTTCTCGTTGACGCGG
>JBGSKR010000461.1:0-9097 GCA_041741135.1 Mariniblastus sp. | reverse complement strand
ATTTGCGGCACGTTGAACATGGCGTGGTTGATCGTCGCAATCCGTTCGATGGGCACACCGGGTCGGAGATTTTCCGCATCACGATAGAACGCGGTTAATGTGCCACCTTCGGCGACCTCGATCTTGACGACGTTATCCGCTGGGTCAACTCCAGGAGATGGAGCAACGCCTTGAGATGGGGCGGGGGTTTGGCTGGCGGCAGCGATCGGCATGACCCAAGCGCGGAAAATTCCTGTCGAGGGGCCGGTTTCCGTGGCGGTTAGCTTTTGAGTTTCACCGGAACTGCTCGTGACACGCAGAGTGAGTGTGTCTGGCTCCGGCGTCTCATCCATGTCGGCATCGTAGACGACGATGGAGAGCGGCTGATCGTGAAGGAAACGAATCAGGGTCTCGCGATGGGACGCCAGCGTGCCGTTCGAATTGACACGCGGTTCGATATCAGCAAACTCAACGTGGCCGTCAGTAAACGCAGCGTTAAGGAGTCGCTCGTGTCGTTGCTTGCCTTTGGTCACGAAACGATCATCGATGTAACGAACGGCCACCTTGTCGCCGGTTAGAATTTCAAGCTGATCATTTTTACGCAAATCGGCAAAGTCCTGCTCCAACGGGAGTAACGTTTTGTTGGCTGGGTCGGTCAGCGAAATCCGATTAAGCGACGGCACTGGGCCTTCGTGTTCAATGAAGCGGATCCGAAGTAGGCGCGCTCGTGACTCAGCCGCGAAATTAAGGTTGAATCGTTTTCCATCATCAGCCGCTTTGATCGTCGCTGGCGAGTTGCGATGTTCGAGTACTCCCACTGGAAACGTCGCCGGATCAAAAAAGCTGCCTGGGCATGGTGCCATGACGTCTGGGTTGTCGAGGTTAGAAAACAGTGTCACATCACGGCCAAAACCGATTTCGTTGATCCAACCGGTCGCCCAGATTTCAATGCGATGCAGACCGCGATCAAGGTTGATCTCGCCCTCCAGTTTGGCATCTTCCAGTTTTGTGATGACCCTGCCATCGACCGCCAACAAAAACTGCGGTCCTTCTTGAGCATTCTTATTTTTTTTCGCTTTGAAGTCATGTTCACCAAGTTCCAACGCGAAGCGGCGAGTGACGCTGGCGGGTTCGTAGAAGTAGGCGTTAAAGCGTGTGATGACGGCGGGGTTCGACTTCTGTCCGCCGCGCAGCCACTTCACATCACTCAACACAGAAGCGGGCAACGCTTCCGTGGGACCGGCAACGTTTTTCGCCAGCGCCATCTCAGGCGACTTCAGCCAATTGCCCTCCAAGTATTCGCGTAAGGCCGGTTGGTCATAAACTGATCGCGCACCGCGCTCGGCAAAAGGGCCTTCTTCATTGACCACGGTGATGGCAGGCTGCCACGGGGACAGCACGTCCACTTTGTTTGGCGGATAAGTCGCGACGGTCGTCCAAACGCTTTCGTTCATCGCCGTCTCGACGATGAAACGATTCAAACCAAAACCTTCTTCCGAAGCGTCGATCTGGAGCGTGCCAATCGCCACATTATCGTTCAAGTCAATCGTGAATGCGTATTTCTCGTTCGGCGACGCGATCGGTCGCCAAGCTGGATAATCGGTTTTCGGGCTGATGACCGCGTTCGGGTTCCGACCGGCTTCGGAGCTAGTGGCGAAAGCGAGGGCTTGCGCGGAGGTCGTTTGCACTTGTCCTTCAAACTGGCCGGTGTAATTTCCGGTTTCTTTGAGTACGATTCGGCTAACGGCGTCACCGCTGGAGGCGCTGACGCTAACGGCCAGTTCATCGATCTGATCCGTGCGACTGCGGTCTGGATCGATGACGCGAATGTAGATCGGGCTACCGGGCTTAACGCGAGCTTGAAGCGCGGCATTGCGTGAGCGGTCGGCAGCCTCGGCTTCCATTCGTGCATAAAGCTCCGGATCGGTGCGTTTGATGTTCTGCTGACTTGAACGATCGAGTATCTGCTCGAGTGCCTGCATATCAGCGACTCGTTGCTCATTCTCACTCAACAGCCGGCGAGCGGAAGCCATCAGGATCGCATCGGAAGAGATTGTGATTGGGCCGCCACGATTCTCGTCGAGGTTAGTCATCCGCTGGCGGAAGCGATCCGAGTAAGCGTAAAACACTTCATCGTCACCGACGACTTGGAGAGTGCCGTCGCCTGGAGTCGGCTTACCCAGTGCCGTTCGCACTTCGCCGCGATATTTTGTTTTCTGGTCGCCGAACTGACGCAGCAACAGGAATTCCTTGTCACCGGAAGTCGCCCACACGACAACCTCAATATCCGTGCCGCCGCTGGAAACAGAGAGCGTTGGATCATTGAGTGTGACTTTCAACAACTCGCCGGGCACGAGCGAGGCTTGCTTCGTCGCCGACCCCAGTTCAACTTCGGTAGCCTCGATCAGGCGTTGAAGTTTAAGCTGAATCCGGCCACGAAGGAGTGTCGCGTCCGAGTGATCGGGTTCGCGTTCGAGCACGGCAGCAACCTCGTCGGCAGCGTCTTGATACTGTTCCATGTCGTAATAAATTTCGGCGCGTCCCTGGTGCGCCGCGGTTGTTAGTCGCGGAATTTTTTCGGAATCGAGTTCCATCAATGTCTGCAAAGCACCGTCAAAATCTCTGGCGATGCGCTGGACGCGAACCAGTCGCAAAGTTGCCTGATGACGATCAAACGAGGCGGCGAAATCCGGGTTGCTACGACTACGGTCGAAAATCTTCTGCGCCTCCGGCAACATGCCTCGTTGCAGCGCGATGTCACCATAAGCGATCTCGAGAGCGATTCGTTGCTCAAGCGAAAACGCAGCGGGCATCGCCTCGCTCCATGCAAGCAAGGCTTTGACAATTTCCTCTTGCTGTTGATCCTGCCGGTTATCAATGGTGTACTGCAGCACCCACAGCAAATAGGGAACGGACAATTGACGGTGAATCGGCAGGAGCTGATCAGGATTCGCAACATAAAGTTGGCGGGCGGTGTCCTCGTTGCCGATCAGGAATTCGGATTGCGATTGATAGATCGCGTAAGCCGGATGCGAAGGCGGCACAGGAATTTCGATCAGTCGCATCTCGATGGCCGCCTTGCCAAGAATCGACTTAAGACGCGGGATATCGACGTCGCGGTTGTAGTACGTGTGGCCGCTGCGATGTCTTGCGATGGTTTGCAAACCACAGCGAGCTAGGGTGTGAGCCGCAGAAGGGTTGGTCGCTACCATCTGATCGGCCAGCTCGATCATGCCGGGCAACATACGGTGATAAACCTCCGTGTGACGCCAGAGATACGGCGCAAGCTCGTGCAGCGTTGCCGGGTCTTTTGCTTCAGCCACTATCTCGAACAACCGAGCACCGAATCCAAAGTCGGTGTCGAAGACTCGCGTGAGGCCCGCGAGCTCGTAAGCCGGTTCAAGCACTGCGGGGTCTTTGAAAACGGCGGGATCGATTTTGCCTAATCGATCAAGTCCCAGCACACCATGCCGAGTCGGTGCATTTTGCATTGCTGCGATGGTGGTTTTGAGGGCGGCAGCGGTCGCGTTTGCATCCGCAGTCTCTGGTAGCGCGATTAGACTCGCAAAAATTTTCTCGGGATCGTCTGCAACGAGATAGGCAAATTGCTTTGGCGTCATTGCTGCATCTTTAAACCAATCCTGCGCACCGAATCTGGTTTCCGTAGATAACTTCGGCCACGCCGGTGAATTGTAAAGAGTCGCCATCAGCTTGATCGAATCGGCGTTGTTCTCCATGAACTGCGCATTGAGCCAAGCCATGACCAGCCAATCATCGACCGCGCCCTGTTTGAGTCGTTCAGCGATGGCAGTTCTGAGCGGCGCTTCAAGTGGATGCGCCTGCCAAGCTTTGGGAAGATTGTCTTTGATGTGAGTGGCATTGTTGCCGTATCGTGCGAGCGTTCGACGAATCACCGGATCGTAACGATCTGGGCTTAAGCCACGAATGGCAGGATCTCCGGTGATCGGCCCGTCTGCGTCCTCAAATCCTCTGCTCATCGCCGCATGAAGCAATAATTCGGCTTCGATACTTTTGTCTGCCAATAATTCTGGCACCGCTTCGGGCGTGATGATCAGCACGTTCAGCAGTCGCGAATAAACGGCGGGAATCATCGGTTGCGGCGAGCGGTAGTCTTGCCAGAGTTTGCGAAATGCCGCGAGCCGCTGATCCGCCGGTGCCGTTACTGTGGTATCGCCCGCCTTGAGCGCCTCGACAATTTTGGCCGAGCGATTGACTAATTGATTTCGCTTGGCGTCCCCTTCGGGCCGTCCGGCCCAGTGCCAAAGTGCGTCGGCATAATAGCCAGCCAATTCTCGCTCGCTCAAACGCCAAGCTTCGGTAGTCAGCAATGCGTCGACGGCTTTATCGACATCTTTGACTTCACCATTCGTTGCCGCCACGATGGCACGAACCAGCGAGGCTTCGGGGGTGGGGTTTTGCTGAAGCAGCGGTGCGAGTTGGCTCGCGTCGGCGGGTGAAAGACTGTTCCAGACCCACGTCAGCAGGGGGCCAAATTTCTGGTTCGCTCGAGCGGGGTTAGCAATTACCCATTACCGCGCTTGCTCGGCGTCTAGGACAATTGGCCCACCCTGATAATAGTTGATGGACCACGAGAGATAGAACTTTGATTGTTCGGTCTCGTCGAGTTTCGCTACCGCCAATTTAATCGGAGCCAACTTTGCATCCAAATCGACAGGCCAGTATTTCTTAGGATCATCACGGTAATACAGGCCGTTACTTCCGCCTGCCCAACCGGTCTGCACGCGCAGTGCCATGTGGGGAAAGGCTTCCAGCAGCGCCCGTGATTCTTCAATTGGCGGTGCAAGTTGTTCGCCGTTGAGGAGAGCCAAGTTGTACGCTTTGACCGAGACTTCCCAATTCAAAAGCAAACGCAACTCATCGTCAAACGAAATCGCTTGCGAAAGCGATTTAACGGTCTCAATAAACGATTTCGAAAATCGAGGTTGATCCAATCGCCCGTTGGCGATCGATTGCAACAGCCAGCGAAAGTAAGTTTGGTAGCGAGCGATCACGAGATCGTTATCGACCTTCGCATTCAGCAGCGCCAGCAATCTAGCCGCAACTGCTTCGAGGTCGTTTCGCTGGATCGCAAGGTCGAGAAACCACCGATCAAACTGACGCGCTTGGGCCGACTCAACCAATCGATGTCCGTTTGTTTTGCTGTAGGAGTAGGCGGAATCGGGTGCCGCGAGGTGATTGATCTGCAAGGTGTAAGACGCGAGAATCGCTTGACTGGCGGTGTCAGATTGCAAGTCCGCGCGCAGCAGATACTGACGATAAAGCGCTACTGCGTCGTTCCAATCGCCGGCGCGTTCGGCGGCCAAGCCGGCGTAATAAAGTAGCAGCGGATTCTCGACACTGTTCTGGCTGAGCCAGCGTTTGCTGAGCGCTAACGCTTGCGTTGGCTTTTGCTCATCGATGCCAGCCTCCAGCATCGCCAAAATCGCGGCCTCGGGTTGGGATGGCGTGTCAACTGAGAGGGCGTTAACCTGATCATCAAAAGGCGCATCGGCCCACGCAAGTGTTGGCAGGCAACATGCGGATAGTGCAATCGCCGCGCTGAGAAACCAGTTTGGTTTCAAGGCCATCGCTTTTTTGGCAATCGTATTCACGGTTGTGGTTTGGTGTCGGTTCATTCGCCCGCCTTTAGCGCGGCGAGCTTTTTCTGAGCTTCGGCCACATGTTTGCTGGAAGGATAATCAAAAACCAGTTGCTGAAGTTTCGCTTGGGCGACTCCGTTGTCTCCCATGCGATAGGCGACCTGAGCCCACATCAGCAACATCTCGTCAAGGAATGGTGCATCGGGGAAATCGGCAAACACCTGTTCGAGCAAGTCGTCGGCTTGAGCGAAGTCTTCCGTTTCGACGTAGTGACTGACGACCTCACGCAAGGCGCTGGCTGCGTAGGCGCTTTCGGGGTAAGCCTCATAAGTCCGCCGATAAGCCGCAATCGCGCTGCCCATCGCTCGCTGCTGAGCACTGGCTTTTGAGAGTCCCGTCGAAGTCCATTTGCTGTTGTGCTCGTCGGCGAATTCTTCTTTGACCTGCTTCTGCAATACCTCGCCGATCCGGAACTGCGCCTCCGCCGCAGAGACAGGGTTGGCGAGTGCGAGCACGCGTTGATAGCTCGCGACAGCTTCCGTGTAGTCGCCTTTCTCGGCGAGCGCTTTGCTCAGTGCCATCAACGCTTGGTCAGCCAGCACCGACTGCGGATACAGTCGGTTGAACGCCTGACACGTCGCGGTGGCGGCAGCAAAATCGTCTTTCAAAATTTCGGATTCCCATTTCAGTTGAAACGCACGTTCGAGCAAATCGCTGGTGATCTTGTTGCGGTCGAGGATGATGTCGTTGACTTTCTTCAGCGATTCGTCAGCGCGCTGCGAAGCTCGTTCGTCGAGGCCCATGTCTTTATAGATTTCGCCAAGCCCTTTGAGAGCTTCGGCTTCGACGGCGTTTTTACGAGCCTTGAGTACGGCTTCAAACACCACAAACTGATCTGCCGTCACGCCCGAATTGACGGAGCCGGAAACTTTGATCCGCGAGATGGTGGTTCGTGGTTGATCGCCGTACAGATGAACCGTGTCGGTGTAAGTGACTTCCAGTTCGTCGAGTTCGTCACAGTGCAATATGTCGTCATTGGAGTCGGGAGTGTTTTCGCCCAGCGGCGCGAGATTCGCTTTACCAGTGAAGATTCCGGTGCGAATGATGTCGCCTTCGCCAGTCTCGGTCAGCGTGAGGGTGACACGATCGCGTTCGCGCCAAGCGTCTTCGTCGGATTCGTCGATGTCGAAAATGTCGAGCACCTCTTCGGCGTTATCCGCCGCCGATTCCGCTGCGGCGACTTGATAGAGCGAGCGAACGGTGACGGTGAACGTTTCGGCTTTTGGTGAAGTATCGAGGTCGGCATCACGAAGCATGATCGCTTGCGGCTGACCGGGGAAAGCGATGTAGGCTGGTGTGGAAAAGTCACCTAGAAAGAAGCCGATGGTGCCGGTGCTGACGGCTTTCACGATGCCACTGCGTTCTACGTTCTTCTCGCCGTCGCGTGTACTGTCATCGAGATAAGTCACCGTCAGCGTGTCGCCGCCGACCATCTGCAAGACGCCATCGCCGGGCTTGGGCGGCCCGATCTCGGTTGGTGCAGAAGTCAGTGCCTCGTCTTTCTTGCCTGCGATCGGAACCCCGATGAGAATCTCACTGTCGCCGCTGCTGACCTCGACTTTTGCTTTTACGTCTTTGCCAAGTTTTCGAAGCACGGGAATGTCAGCGTCAGTGATCTTTGCGTAGAAACGTTGACCGATTTCGACACTCCCGATCTTGCCTTCTTCGGTGTCTTGAACTTCGGTCCCGACGAGAGACAGCGCGTCGATTGCTTTGTTCCAGTTCTTGAGGTTGTAGTGGCTCATGCCGATGTAGTAATAGGCTTTGTTGGCCCAGTGGCTTTTGCCCGCGACCTCGGTGAGCTGACGAAACATCGGAAACGCCGCCGTGTACTGACCGGATTGGTAGTAAGCCAAACCGGATTGAAACAACGACTCGCGGTAAAGTTCTTCCACTTCGGGAGTTTGCGTTTCGCCGGGGGCGGGAGCCAGCAATCGCGAGAGGAGGAGGAAGTGGCTGAGCGCTTCTTTACTCATCCGTTGTTCGAGATAGTGTTTGCCCTTCGCCATGTGGGCTTGGTATCCAAGGATGTTGCCTTGGCTGTCGCGGATGATGGTATCGAGCATCGCCAAACCGCGTTCGTACTGCTTGTACTCCATCAGTTCGATCGCTTTGTCGAACAGGTGTTTTGCGCGTCGATCAGATTCGAGCGATTGACTGGCGTCAGTTTCTGCGGTGGTTGTTTCGTCTTGCGCGGAAAGCCGGTTGTTTAGCGCGACGAATATTAGCGGCAAGGTAATCGCTAAAACAATTAGCGTTGGTAGGTTAAAACGTCTCATATTTTGCTCGTGGTTATTTTGGGTAATCGTTCACGATGTGAGTGATCAAGTGAGAATATTATGGATGAACGGATGCCGTTTTTTAGTGTTAGATTTTTTTGAAAAGAACGTTTTTTGGTATGTTCGCTTTGCCGCCGGAGGCCGCAGCGACAATCAAGTCGCTGCCCTCTCCGAGAGCAAAGCATTTTAGCGGGACAGGTTTTTTCTTTCTTTAGATCGGCGTCAGGCCTGAAAGCCCAGCTCTTTGAACTCTTAATTTTTCTTTGCCTCGGACTCACCACCAATCAGCTTGACGCCATATTTTTCAAGTCGGCCATGTGACTCGCTGGATTGTCCTGTGCCGGGGTAGCGTCGCAGGACGAGTTGAAGCTGTTGAACTTCTTTGCCTTTGTCGCCGCTGATGCGGTAAATGTTGGCGGCCTTAAGGCAAGCCTCCGCAGCGGTGTCGCCACCGACGGCTTGAAGTTCATTTGTCAGTTCAATCGCTTTCGCGTAATCCTTCAGCTCAATCCGACAGTCGATGATGGCCCACGTGGTTTGCGGCTGACGGTTTGCTTTCGCGTAAAGTTTGATCGCTTCCTCGTATTCACCTTGCCATTGCATCAGCGTCGCGTGCGACCAGACGATGTCTTGAGCATGTTCGGGCGACTTGGAAAGTGCGGGAATTTCGGCGAGTGCTTTGTCTTGGTTCACTCGATCACGATGAGCGCGAGCGAAATAAAAATCAAAACGGGCACGAGCCGCTAAAAGTTTGTCTTGCATTTTTTCAACTGCGCGCACGAAAGCCTCCTCGCCTTCAAATTCGGCAACGTAGTTGGCGTAGTTTCGCAACGCGGAATCATCCATGCCTTGAGTGCGAATCGCGCGGAGAACGATGAAAGCTTCATCCGGCGTCCTCATGTGATGACGAAGGAAATGCACTAGCTGAAGTTGTTCTTCGGTTTTCAGCCCGGCGATCAACGGCTCACCATGAGTTTTGAAGAACGCTGAGCGTAGGTTCGGATGGGCGCTGTAGAACCCCAGCCAATCTTTCACGCGTTGGATCGTGACGGGTATCAATTTGAACTGAGTATCCATCCGCTTCGACCAGCTCTCGACGTCTTTGTCGTGAGCCAAACGTAGGTTAAACCACGTCACACGCAGCGCGTCGTTTTCAAC
>JBGSKR010000460.1:0-7666 GCA_041741135.1 Mariniblastus sp. | reverse complement strand
GTTGCCAATACTTGGAAACCATTTCGTCAACAAATCGATGCAGCCCCTGTTCGAACTGGGCTACCGAAATGTCATAGTTCGCTTGTCCGATCAACAGTCCACGGGAAAACTGAAACCCCGGTTGCGCATTCGGACCCGCGATTCGATTAAATTGTGTACCGGCGCCTTGTAACAATGGTTGACGAGTTTGAAACTCCCAATTGGACGACCAAGAGTTGTTAAACAGATTGTTGGGGGCATTGTTATTGTCCGAAATCGTATTGTGATTGATTGAAAAAACAGACCCTGTGACGCTGGTCTTGGACAATGAAGACTGATAATTGATCAGTTTCTGCTGAACTTCATTGGCACCGCCACCGTTAAGCGTATTGTTGAATACATTATCATTCCGTTGGAAGCTCAAGCCCGACGAGTATCTCGCGTCGAACGGGGCCAGCGCGGCTTGAACTCCAAAGACTGGGTTGGTGGCCTCAATCGCCGGGTCAGAGACGCCCGGAGCTGCATCGGGATTGAGTAGAATCTGACCGCCCAATCCCGCCAGCACTTCTCGATTGGTCAATGCCATCCGAATGCATTCTTCCAACGAAATATTCTGAAACTCGGTAGGCAATCCTTGTTTGGTTGACGGTCGGGCGAACCGTTCTGGTGCAATCAAGTTTCTGCTGTCATCGATTTCAGGACGTGTCAACAGTTGCGCCTGGATATCGACAGGGAAATTGCAGGCAAGGGACCGATGCTCGGGAGTGCGGCAGCCAACGACACTAAACACGATCGCAGCGAATAGCGCCGAAATTCGAATTGCCGTCGAAAAAATACGCAAATTCATCGCGATACCCACCTAATCGTCTCGTTCTATACAACCACCGTGGTTAGATCGACCGCTTCAACCGCGAATTCCATACCGCCCAACTCAACCCCTAACCTCAGTGCAAGCGAGGCACCCCGCCTAACCCGCAATCTCTTCGCAATTTATGCCAATCCCATCAAGAAAATCAGCACGATCGGCATGATTGAATCTAGCTCAGGATTCGGAGCAAACGATAAACATTGAATTGAAAGTCACCTAGAAACCCGCTCAGGACGTGCAGCCATGAAATCCATGACTTGGAAAACGTTGGTAATGACCGCAGCAATCTTAACGGTGTCAGTCGCGATGCCGGTGTTCGGGCAAAACGCCGATCCGGTAGGTCACGTATTCACGGATGATGTACCGGACACGATTGACGATTCAACGTTCAAGGTGACTCCGATACCAAACCAATCCGAATCCAGCGGCCAGTTCAAGGTTCAATCAGAACTGCAAAAGCGAGTGGAACGGCCACTAGGGGACGTTAATCTGAATCAAGATTCCATTGAACCCCAGCCGGCGCCCTCCAACTGGAATCCAGTTTCTCAGCAGATTGCCCCTGATCTGCCACCCGCCGTATCTGTTCGCATTATCTGCCCTGCGATCGTGATCAAGAATCCATTATTCGATCAGCCGCGTCAGGAAAATTTAGGTGAAGAACCGTTGCGGCCGGTGGTCACGAGCGGCCTGAAATTTTTTCGTGATGCTTGTTTGTATCCGTCGCGTGTTTTGATTCATGAGAATCGGAAATGCGAACGGATCAACGTCGTCGGTCAGCCTGAAATGTGCTATCAAAGGTGATAGAATGCTTTGCAACGCTTCTGACATTGTTACTGACTTCTTGATGGCCTCCGACAAAAAAACCATGATACCAAAAATATTCACCAATCTATCAATGGCGATGCTGTGCCTCATCGGAATGGTCATCAGCCTGTTTACGCAAACGTCGTTGGCTCAAGATGCGCGGTGGGTTGCCAAAACAATGCCGGTTCACGATATTGAGTTGGCCTCTTACGATCTGGGACGAATCGAAAAAGTAAATGTCTCTGTCGGTCAGTCTGTCACCGCAGGCACTGAACTAGTTGTGCTAGATAGTGATTCCACTTTTGCAGGCCAACAGATTGCCACGATTCAGCGACAGATCGCCAAAACAGAATCCGAAAACGACATCGAGTTGCGTTATGCCAACAAGTCACGGGATGTGTTAGTGAAAAACGTGGAACGGTCTCGACTGGCCAACTTACAATACCCGCAGAGTATCCCCGACATTGAGATCGAACAACAGCGATTGGAAAAGGAACAAGCAGAACTTTCCGCCGAACTCGCACAGCAAAAAATAGCAATCAATCAAAACAATCTTAACTTGCGAGTCGAAGAAGAAAGTTTGGCAAAGATTCTGCACGCACGGAGAACCTTGCGGGCACCGATTGATGGGATTGTGGTTGAACTGAAAAAAGACGCAGGTGAATCCGTTGCGGCAGGCGAGACCGTTTTGCGAATCGTCAATTTGGATCGATTGCGATTGGTATCTCGCCTGGAACAGAACGCGATTTCACGAATCGCGGTGGGTGATTCGGTTCGATTTTTTCCGCAGCGAGACACCGTCAAAGACTTGGTCGTGATTGGAAAGATCACATTTATCAGCCCCGAGCTCAACCCCGAAGAAGAGGTCGTCGAAATTTGGGCCGAATTTGACAATCACGAATTGGGATTGCTGATTGGCGAAAAAGGGGAGTTAGCGATTCTCGATTAGCCGATCAAACGTGGGTTGATATCTGCCTTTAAACTTTGAACCCCAGTTGATTCGATGGGATCAAATATCGGGCGCTTCCGAGGAATGTTGGGCAGTACCTCAGCAGAGCCTTACTCCGCTCCAACAAGAAGGAACTCTGGCGAGTGCCACGACGGTTCCGTGCAGTCCATTCGTGCAGCATCTTATCAGAATCTGCTATCCTGTTGAAATGGACCAACAGCCCTCGCTTTTCAATACCGATCCACGACCGTGGAATCTGCACGACCAAGACGATTGGATCGTCGCTCGCGTGGCGTTTTCTGCCGCTCCCTACGGCCCCTACGATTATTCAATCCCCGCCGAACTAGAGAAAATTGTCACGCTGGGAATCCGCGTCGCGGTCCCAATTGGTCGCGGCAACCGCAGCATGGAAGGCTACTGCGTGGACATCATCACCGCCGCCCATCCACTCGGCTCGAGTGTAAATCGCAACCGCCTGAAACCGATCACTTCCGTTCTCGATAAAAAATCACTCATCACAACAGGCTTGCTCGAACTGGCGAAATGGATCAGCGAATACTATCTCTGTCCGTTGGGAACGGTGATCGACACCATCGTTCCACCCTCGGTCCGCAACCAATCCGGAACTCGCGAGATTCAGTTTCTTAGTCTCGCCCCGGAAATCCAAAAGCAAATCGCCATAAACCAACTCGATGACCTGAAACTCTCCAAACTTCAAATCACCATTCTGCAAACGCTCGGAGGCACAGCTCAAGACTGGACACCCAACGAACTTGCGGAATCCGTCGGCTGTACGATCGTCCCGATTTCAACGCTGCGAAAACGTGGCTTGATTATCGCCACCTCGCGCCGTGTTCAGCAAAAGACACACGAGATCGCCAGCGAAAAACGCATCGACGATCTCGATTTGAATCCGGAGCAACAAACGGCACTGGACGCCATCAACCACCACATTGAATCAAACACGCACCAAACGTTTTTGATGCACGGCGTCACGGGCAGCGGCAAAACCGAAGTCTACATCCGCGCCATCCAAACGGCGGTTGAGTTTGGTCGGCAAGCCATCGTGCTGGTTCCTGAAATCAGCCTCACGCCGCAAACGCGCCAACGTTTTCGCGCCCGATTCGACAACGTCGCGGTGTTGCATTCGCATCTGACCGCCGCCCAGCGGGCCTGGCACTGGCAACAAATCGCCGCCGGTCATGTTCAAGTCATCGTCGGCGCTCGCAGCGCGATCTTTGCGCCAACACCGAACCTCGGACTGATTGTGCTGGACGAGGAACACGATGGATCATTCAAACAAGACAACGCTCCTCGCTATCACGCCCGCGACGTGGCGGAGTGTCGGGCGGCGCAAGAGAAAATTCCGCAGATCCTCGGCTCCGCCACGCCTTCTCTGGAAACTTGGCAACGCGCGATTGATGGCCAGTACAAAAAAATATCACTTACCAAACGCGTCCTTGACTTGCCTTTGCCCGACGTCGCGACGATCGATTTGCGAATCGATTTCGACGGACGCAAACGCTTCGGCCCGATCAGCCAAAAACTGCGTCAAGAAATTCAGTCGGCACTTAGCGACGGTGGACAAGTCATTTTGCTACTTAACCGTCGCGGATTTTCGACTCGCATTCAGTGTCCCGATTGCGGTGAAGTCGAATACTGCCCCGACTGCTCGATTCCACTCACCCATCATCAAGAAGGCGACAAAGCCGTCTGCCACTATTGCGACCACCAGATTCCCAATCCGAAAAAATGTTCGAAATGCGGCAACCCTTCGATCCGTTTTTCGGGACTGGGGACGCAAAAATTAGAACAGACCGTCGCCGCGCTGTTCCCCGACGTGCCCATCATGCGGATGGACACCGACACCATGCGCAAACCCGGCAGCCACGAAAAAGCGCTTGCACAGTTCCGCGCGGGCGAAACCAAAATTTTGCTGGGAACGCAAATGATCGCCAAAGGATTGGATTTTCCCAATGTCACACTCGTCGGCGTCATCAACGCCGATACGGCGTTGCACCTGCCTGATTTTCGCGCTTCAGAGAGAACCTTTGGCTTAATCACTCAAGTCGCCGGACGAACAGGTAGAGGCTCAAAAGGCGGTCGCGTGCTCGTGCAGACTTTTAATCCAGAAAACAAGGCCATCGTTTCGGCGACGACGCACGACTACATTGGCTTTGCGAGCACCGAACTGCCACACCGCGCCGCGTTTCATTATCCGCCGTTCGGTCACCTCGCTCGCATTGTCGTTCGCAGCCCCTCGGTGGCTCACGCCGAACAAATGGCGGATCATATTGCCGAAACGATTGCGGCGGAGGCAAAGGAACTGAAACTGGAAATCAACGTCCTCGGTCCCGCCGTCGCACCGGTCGAAAAACTACGTGGCAATTATCGTTTTCATATCCTGATCGGCGCGCTCGCACCATTGGCGCTTCAGCAAGTCATCTCGCGTGCCGGGCAACGAATCCAAGAAATCGACGATGTGCAATGGATCGTCGACATCGACCCGCAGGACATGGTTTAAATCAACGTCCTTTGGCGACCCCCGTGTTTGTCTAATTGAAAGATTGACGCACAATCACACGCCTGCGTCCCGTTCTACCTCTTCTTTTTCTCTTCCGGCAAGCCGCATCGAAATCTCGATTTTGCTGAGATCGTCCTGATTGTCGAATCCAGTTTCCGAAATTAGACTGAGGACTCGCAGTTCGGCAGCATTTACGCATCTCTGTCAACAGGAGCTTCCAATGATCATTTGGGGATCGCGAGGACTAACTTCGGTAATTGATACTCAGGCATTTCATTGCCCCCAATGCAATGCTCAGTCCGACGGATTGATCAAGCAAGTCAAAAATTATTTCACGCTTTATTTCATTCCTGTCATTCCACTGAATGTTGCCGGACGCTATGTGGAATGCCACTCTTGCGCTGGTACGTTCGGCGAGGAAATACTAAGCTACGATCCTGCAATCGAGAAACAGAAAAACATCGACCAGATGATGCGAGTCATGGTTATGGCGGCACTCGCCGATGGAATCGTCAACGACGGAGAGAGAGCAGAAATTAACCGGCAGTATATGGAATTGGCTGGCCTGCCAATTCCCCCGCAAAAGCTTGACGAACAAATCAAACTGGCGATGCAATCGGGCGCCAATCTCAATTCGATGGTCGCCAGTTTTGCTCACGAATTATCCGGTCATGGCAAAGCGTTGTTAATCAAATTGGCGTTTTTGACGATGACGGCTTCCGGCGAACTGCAACCTGGCCACCAAACGCAGTTGGCTCAGCTTTCTAAAACGTTGGGTATTCCCGAAGACCAGTACATGACCTTTATCGATCAATTGAGTTCGGACTGAACTGATCAACCTGGACCTGCCAACACCCAATAGACAACGATTACTCATCCTGGTCGGCCAAGCGTTGCATGTTCCCGTGCTGTTGTTGCCGACTTTGGTTTGTGGACTGATCGCGCGATGGGACTGGCCGATCGTTGTGTTTGCATTGGGCATCGTGCTTGCCGCATTCCTTGAAAGTTGCTTGGTCGTTCAACCCGATCATAACTCCCTCGCAATCACTCAAGACCCGATTGCGATTCGCGTTGCCTCGTTGGTGGGCGTGTTGTTGATTGCGATTTTTTGGATCGCTCAAGTCGAACACCATGTTGCCGCACAGTCATCGCTCGGGGCAAGCTGGCTGGGCGGTTTGGTGATGCTGACCGGAATCGGATTGCGAATTACGGCAATTCGCACCTTGGGGGCGTCGTTCGTCAGCGACATCTGCTGCGACGCAAGGATTGAGCAAGGAATTTATCGCTGGATGTCGCATCCCGGTGAGGTCGGCATGTTGATGATCGTTGTCGGCGCGACCTTGTTATTAGCGGCTCCCGTCGCAATGGTGATTTGCTTTGTGGCTTGTGGCCCGATTTCCTGGTGGAGAATACAGCGAGAAAACGAGCTATTGCGAAACTGTCAATCGATCGCCAGAACGCCTGAATTCGTAGCTCTTTGCCACGATCCCAAACATTGATCATCCAATCGATTTCGTTGCGTTGAGGGGGTTGCTTACCACAGGCTGGCTTGGAACTGCGGAATCGTCCCGCCATAACTTCCTCATTCAGACGGTCGATTCAAGAGTTTTCCAACTGAAGACGATGAGCATTTAATTGCATTGTTACGATATACTGAGCACTGAACTCCCAATAACTCCAGACCGACAACTGTTAACTACTTACTGCCAACTGTTGACTGACCATTAAAGAAACATGTCCTACCGCGACATTAAACGCGTTCTTGGCGAATCTTCACTGGAACGGAAAATCCGGATCTTGTTCGGGATTTGTCTGCTGCTGTTGATCGCAGGTTCGTTCCTGTGGGTCAACCGGATCACCGAAGACTTGATCCGCCGCAACACTCGTGACAAAGCCAACGGTCTTAAACCGGACTTCATCCTCCGCACCCATCTGCGCAACCAAGCTTTCACCGACGATCATTCCAGCCTGCTGTTCGAACGGCTCGCATCCGACGCTGCTGCCACACCCTATACTGCCGAACCGATCGTGCTCGACGCCGGCATCGGTCGTCACCAAATCACTCCCATCGTGGCCACCGATCCGAATGAGATTGAACGGCTCATGAAGCTGATGGAGCCAGCGATCGCGGAACAAAACCGACAGAACAAACAGGACATCCGCAAGAAGTACGGTGAATCGCCCCTCGAACCAAATTCCAATGCAAACCCTAAATCCGAATCCACGCCAGCTCCAGATAAACCCACCGAAATCGCCGAAGACGATTTCACCTCGAACAACCAGTACGTCTATTACACGCCGTTGATCTTCAAATCAAATTCGCAGTGCATGGAATGCCATTATCCGATCGCCACCGATCCCGCATTCGCTTCTCGACTCGAACAAATCGATGCCAGAGTCATTGATAAAAACACCGATCGCGAAGAAGAAAAAAAACTGGTGCTCGACAAGCTTTCGCTGGTTCCGCCGGTCTTCCTGCGGATCACCGTCGACAACCAAATCTCGCAAGGAGCGATTACCAAAAATCGAGCCATTCTGATTT
>JBGSKR010000459.1:0-3023 GCA_041741135.1 Mariniblastus sp. | reverse complement strand
ATCGCGTAAATGTGATCAATATCGAATTGCCAGCCCTTCGTGAACGTGCCTCGGACATTCCCTTATTGGCCAAACACTTTTTGCAGAAAGTTTGCGAAGAAGAAAACAAGCAAGTATCCGGTTTCGATGCAGCCGCGATGCAGGCGATGTCGGCTTATCATTGGCCGGGCAACGTTCGCGAGTTGCAGAACATCGTTGAACGCGCAGTGCTATTGGGTCAAGGCCCATTGTTGGGCGTACAGGACTTACCAACCAATATCGCTGACATTGCAAATGGGGTAACGCCCGGGAACGTTGCAGCGGTTGGGTCTCAAGCGTCCGACGGTCGTGTCAGCGCTGGTGGTTTAGCGAAAACAACTGCGAACCTTCGTCAAACGTTGAAGGAAGCACTTGAGGGGCCAGAACGTCAAATCATTTTGCAATGCTTACAACAAAATGATTGGAATCGTAATGAAACAGCCGACCAATTAGGCGTCAATCGAACGACACTCTACAAAAAGATGAGGAAACTGGGTTTGCACAATCCGCAGTACGATGGACATTCCTGTCCGTCGGCTTGGTTAGTGCTCGGACAGGAATGTCCAAGCTACGACGGAGTGCTCGGATAGGAATATCCAAGCTACTTGATGTCACCCTCGCTGCGCCTGCGCAACGATATCCACGCCGACAACTTGTGACCATCGCTCGATGATCTTCCAGAACACGGGGCGAGCCGCATCGGGACTGATCGTATGTCCATCGAGTTCGCTGATTGGGAGCACGGCTGGCGAAGTGCTGAGCCAAAGTAGTTCGTCGGCTGAGCGAAGATTTAGCGGCTTCAAGTTTTGCCGTTTGAACTTCAAGCCAATTGCTGGGCAGATCGACTCTTCGAGGAAGCGGACGGAAACGCTGGGAAGAACTTTGTGTTTGGGCGGAGCAATGATGGTTTGACCGGCAACCACAAGTACGCTTCCCGTGGTTCCCTCAGCGACGTACCCATCCACATCGAGCAGCAATGCTTTTGCGCCTGGCACTTTGCTCGCGACTTCTTTTTCAGCGAGATAATAGTGCATCCGGCTGCGGCACTTTAGTTCTTTAGGTAAGCAAACTTCCGGAATTTCTCGGAAGCTGGCTGTAACCATCTTGAGGCCGTGGTAGTAGGAATCCGCCCAACTGTGGAACGGCAATCGGTTTGCATAGATCAAGATTGTCGGAGAAGTTTCGTGAGCGTAGATCGCAGGTGTGCGGCCGGGTTGTGCTCCGGGCGTAACGACGATGCCCACCGAGATATCCGTTCGAGCGGAATGATGTTCGTAGTTTTCGCGCGCTAGGTTGACGGCGATTTCACCAACCGATTCGACGGAATCAGGGAGCTCAATGCCAGCGATTTCCAAGCCCCGCCGAAGTCGCTGGAGATGAGAGTCAAGACAATGCAATTTTCCATGGAAGGTTCGCAGTTGTTCCGTGACCGCGACACCCATCGTGAACCCGAAATCCCAAATCGGAATTGCCGCGTGTTGCAAATCCGTCCATTGTCCGTTCAGGTAGGCCAGCATGGAGATGTACGAATGAGAGATGACTGATGGACATGGAAAAAGCGTCGTCACACCCAATGCGACGACGCTTTCGAAAGTTTCTCAAGCCTGCGAAGGGTTGAGTCGTTTTATAGATCGATGGGGTCGGCAAAAGGATTGTTCAACTGAAGTTCGTCATCGTCGGTGGGGGTCGGTCTCGAGAATCCGGCGGGAATGAAATCGTTGCTGGTCGCACTTCGGCGGTTGGACGGGAAGAAGCTTGATCGATCGCTCGATGAGTCGTTTTTTTCCGATTGAATTTCAAGTGCTGATTCGTCGTCCTTTTTTTGAACGGGCGCGGCTTGAATGCCGTTACTCACTGGAGCGATGTCATGAACTTCGTGGGGGCTTGCCGGGACATACTCGAAATGGGGAATGCCGTACGAAGGATCGAATCCTTCGTATAAGTGACCTTGATTGCGCCACGGTTGGGTGACTAAATTCGAGTTATGAGCACTGTAAGGATTGTAGTAGCTGGAATCGTGACCGGGGTTTTTCCAATGGTAGCCCGCGCTATAACCGTGCCCCATCACGCGTAAGCCTCGTTGACCAATTTGGCGAGCACCGCGCCATTGAGCCGAGCTGTCCGAGGCAAGCAGAGTCGTGCTCAGCAAAACGGCGACGATTGTGATTGAAAGAGAACGAATCAACATGGCAAATCTTTTTCAAAAATTGATTTGGAAGAAAACGTCTTTTAGCTATCGCCGCTCTGTCCTGGGGAACTTCATACCAACGGCTCGTTTTCAAGGATCGGAACTGGATTCGCGTTGATCGTAACAGACGTGCCTGATGGCAGCGTTGATCTCGATTATCCAGTTGTATCGACCAATCGGATTTGTTCTCAACGATCAGGCAGTGACGGATTCTTCACAATTTTCGACAAAAGTTGTCAAATCTTCACAAATTGGTTTGACATTTTGCGACGAAAAGACATGATTAAAAGTCGCGAAATTGCTCCCCTGTTTTCACTTCATTGTCAGTTCTTTGTCAGTCGTGCCTTAATGCGCCAATTGGAAACTTCAATCCTCTATCCCAGAACTGAACAGGACCTCCACGACGGTGAACGCTCCGATAGGAGTCAATGGCAAGAGAGAGCGATTCGAGAAATTGATGAATTAGGAAACGCCAGCAAAACCGTCAAGCGATGTCGGTCTTGCTGGCGTAATGATATTCATTATAACGTTTCGATTCCCCCGTTTTTGTTGGGGGTATTGCTGGTCGTCACGTTTGGTCTCGTTTTTTTGCTTCGGCCCTCTCGCTGCGTCTGCTGCGGAACGATGCGGCTGAGCTGAAACTTTTGAACTTTGGAAATGGCTTCAAGTAGTAACTGCATTTGCTGAAGCACAAAAAATGCATCGTCCGGCTAACGTAGCTAAACCGATCTTTCAGTGGCTTCAGTAGCCACGGTTTTTTGACTGAAGTTCATCCAAGTCTTCGAGTTTGAAGTTGACCTAGCCAATCTTGGCAATC
>JBGSKR010000458.1:0-4160 GCA_041741135.1 Mariniblastus sp. | reverse complement strand
AAACACCACCCACAAATTTAGTAGCAAGCCCACCATGACCAACCAATTTGCGCGGCGGCGGCCGTAAAACTCGCTGACAAAATCCGTACACAAAAAGGTAATCGGATAGGGCAACACGCCAATCGCAACGGCAAAGGTGATGTTCCATGTCTCACCCGACGCCAGTCGATACGGCAACTCGTACAGTTTAATAAAGCGGCTGATCCCGAGGATGTTCAGCATCGTCATTGAGCCAAGGAACAAACCAGCCAGCACCAAAAACACGCGCTCGCGGCGAGCGTGAATTTCGGAAGCTTCGATGGGGTGGAGTGAATTGGGCATGGGTAAGCTCAAATAAAAGAAAATAGTAACCGTTCACGGTGATTTTGAAACATGTCGATTGTCGGACGTTGTTCGTAGCCGGAGGTGTTAGACTTTTATCGGACGTTTTTCGTAGCCGAAGTCGTGAGACTTCGGTTTAATCTGTTTGGTAAATTTCCGAACTCTCACGAGTCCGGCTACAATCCGTGAACGGCTACAGAAAATAAAAGCTGGACAGGATCGACATGATTAACAGGATTTATTTCTGATCAGTAAAAACTTACTCTGAAAAATCCTGTCGATCTTGTTAATCCTGTCAAGTTTTGGAAAACGTTTCAACGGGTTGGCTGAATCGACGCGCGATTCTACAATGCACGCCGCTCTTTCACATTCTTATAAAAACGTCCGTTGGGTCGATAGTCTGATACGATGCAACTTACGCCGAAAAAAAATTTCCACGCGAGCGATGCACTGGATGCACTGGCCAGCAAGGTTTAAGGTTTCAATGAGTTCAACTTCTACCACGCCCGAATCTCAAGCAAACGCACCCGGAACAAAAGGTCTTTTGAGAACTTCGCTTCATGCACAGCATGAATCATGTGGTGGTCGAATGGTTGACTTTGCGGGCTGGTCGATGCCTGTGCAATACGGATCGATTATCGACGAACATCACGCGACACGAAAATCGATTGGGTTGTTTGACGTTTCGCACATGGGGCGACTCTATTTTTCCGGCGACGAAGTCGAGTCGTTTCTTGACCGCATGAATACTCGCCGCATTGCTGGCGTGGAAGCCGGAAAAATTCGTTATTCGCTGCTGACCAACGAAGAAGGTAAAATTCTTGATGATGTCCTCGTTTACCATCTGTCGGATTCGGCAAACCAAGCTTTCTACATGATGGTGGTGAACGCCAGCAACCGAGAAAAAGTCGTGAACTGGTTGCGGAGTGATTGTGATTCAAACGCGGGCACTGGATTACGCATCGAGATTGAAGATCGCACCGAGCGGACGGCGATGATTGCCGTGCAAGGCCCATTGGCCAATCAAATCGTCGCTAAAATTTCGGATTTGCATCCGGAATCGCTGCCCTATTACACGGGTGCGACGACAAAGGTGCTGGGGCATGCGGCAATCATTTCGCGAACCGGGTACACAGGCGAGGACGGTTGCGAGCTGATCGTTGCCGCTGAGGTTGCGGCAGAGATATGGGAACGATTGAATGAGTCAGCAAAAACGTTCGGTGGAGGGCCAGCCGGTTTAGCGGCGCGGGACACGTTGCGATTGGAAGCCGGTATGCCACTGTATGGTCACGAGTTATCGGAAGAGATCAATGCGGCTCAAACCAATTTGAATTTTGCGATCCAGTTCAAGGACCGCGAGTTTGTCGGAAAGTCGGCGATTCTGGCTGCCAAACAAAACGACTCGTTGCCAGTTCGCGTGGGACTGGAGCTGATCGACCGCCGACCTGCTCGGGAGGGATGCGACATTTACGCGGGTGAAGAAAAAATTGGCTTTGTGACCAGTGGAACTTTTTCGCCAACCCTGCAAAAATCGATCTCAATGGGTTACGTGAGTCGCAGCCAGGCGGTGGTTGGGACTTCAGTTTCGATTGACGTTCGCGGAAAAACTCATGCCGCCACGGTGGTCGCGTTACCGTTTTACCAGCGCAGTTGACGGAACGCAGGCGTCTTGCCTGCCCGAGAGGTGTTTGCGGGCGAATCGTCCGCGCTCCAGAACAGAATATGGATATTTTCAACCCCCGAAAGATAACAGATGAAACCTGAAGAATTGAAATTTGCCGCGACCCACGAATGGGTTCACGTATCCGAAGAGGCGGGTAACAAAATTGCAACCATTGGCATTTCAGCGGTCGCAGTAGAAGCCCTCACCGATCTGGTTTATATGGACTTGCCGGCTGTCGGAGCAAAAGTTACCGCTGGCAATCCCTTTGGCGAAGTCGAGTCCGTGAAAGCCACTTCGGATTTGTACAGCCCCGTCGATGGAGAAATCGTCGCTGTCAATTCCGATTTGCCTGACAATCTCGATACCCTCGGCAACGACCCTTACGGAGCCGGTTGGATCATCAAAGTCAAATTGTCCGGCGAAGAAGCCGTCGGCAAGTTGATGGATTTCGAGAGCTATCAGAAACAAAACGGGTAACTCACTTTCTTCGTGGCTCCAATTCTCGCACGCAAAAATCTTTCATTAAAATATCGGTCGTCGGATCGTGGCCTTGAAGTTGGATCGTTCCTGCTTCGGTGCGAAGTCCTTTACGGGGATTGGCGTCTGGCTTTCGATCATCACGCCAATCCGTCACCATATAGCCATTCACCCAAACTCCGAATTGTGGGCCGTTGGCGATGATCGTTTTGGTGAACCATTCTTTGTCGTTCGCATTGACTCGGCGGGCATCGACGCGACGGAAAATGCCGCCGGTTCCGCAATCGACCGGCTGAGTCCGATCATTGTTTTTGATCGCGTTTTGAATTTGACTTTCGTAGCCGTTGGTGAATTCGCCGGGAATGCAGCGAAAAAAGATTCCCGAGTTCAGTCCCACTGCGTTCGTTTTGCATTTCATCGACAAGACAAAATTGGCGAATTGCTTTTTCGACTCGAGCGTGCCACGTCCGCCGGTGATTTGGAGTTCGTCATTTTCGGTGGCTGAGAATTCACTTTTGTCTTTTTGCTCATCGTTCCAATTGCTCAGTCCCGCGTCAAAATTAATTTCATCGATGTCCAAAGGCTTGAGCCGAATCTTGCGAAACGAGATTGCTCCGGTTTTGAACTGAAGTCCGATGAAACCGCAGCCAGTCGGTTTTTCACCGATGTACTCAACGGTCGGTTCGTCATTGATCCAAACCTCGATTTTCTTGCCATCAACCCGTGCTCGCAAAGTATTCCATTGATCGATTTTGAAATCGTGTTTGGTGGCGACACGATTGACGAGTGAGCCGGTAGGAAAATCGTGGTCATCGCGATGAGCAATGTTCAGCTCAAAGCAATCCGTTTTTGGGTCTTTCGGCTCAGGGCTGGTGCGTAAAAACACGCCGCTGTTTGTGCGCGGATCGCCGGAAAATTCCAGCTTCAATTCGTAATTGTCGAACTGAGTTGTCGTTCGTAACAAGCCCGGCTCTCCGTCGCTGACGCGAATCTCGCCATCGACAACTTTCCAATTGGCGGTGGTCACTGGCGACCATCCAAAGAATGTCTCACCATCGAAAAGTGAAATCCAGCCGTCGTTAATTTCCGCTTCGGACAATCCTGGCGTAGAGGCAAGTCCTGTTGGTGTTTCGGTTTGAGCGGAGGCGAGATGCGTGAGAGCGGCGCAAAAGAGAAACATTAAATTTAGCGACTTAATCATTTTTTTGGTCATGGCGGATTGACTTTCGCGTGTCACAAAAATGCCAGTGCAACTCCGTTGACATTGGCGTCAATTATGGGAATATGGTGGGAAATTCAGTAGAGAAACTTAACTTTAGACTTGGAAAATTCATGCCTACGACGACTGAAAAACAACAGCACGTAAACTATTTATGGGACGATGCCGTAGCTGCAAAACTTTCCCCCGCCGAAAGATTGGTTTACCGTTCAAATTGTCTTGGTTCTGATCAGCGTATCACGAACACCGGTGGCGGCAATACCTCCTCAAAGATCATGGAGGTCGATCCGCTGACCGGCAAAGAAGTCGATGTGTTGTGGGTCAAAGGTTCCGGCGGCGATTTGCGAACCTCTAAAAAAGAAAATTTCGCGTCACTCTACATGACGCAATTGTTGTCACTGATTCCGAAATACGAAAGCGCTCCCAACAACGGGCCAAAAACGCCTGCCGAAGATTCGATGGTCGGTTTGTTTCCGCATT
>JBGSKR010000457.1:0-4927 GCA_041741135.1 Mariniblastus sp. | reverse complement strand
TCTTCAGTCTCGCTGTTTACGAAACGATGACTCAATCGGTCGCGTTCCAGAACGAACTGGACTATCAAACTGATCAGAATCAAGCTAGTCAGAATGAATGAGTGGATCAGTGGTCGAGAAGTCTGCTTCACGATATTTGTTCGACGGTTTCGGCAATCGATGTCTTTACCATTCGCAGTTTTTCAAGATCAACAAGATCAATCACGAGCCCAATCAAACTTGACACGCCAGATTTCCATCGGCTATAAATCGATCTCCAAGGATGCTTTCAGACGCCAAGCTAGGAGTGTTGAACGATATGAAATCCGTCGAAAACTCACCCATAGAAAGTCTTCACGAGATTTTTCCTTGGCCCGAATTGCGACCGGAACAAAAATGCGTTCACTGGGCGCTCGATGCAGGGGGTCGGAAGCTGGTGGTTGACCAGATTCGAGATCGAAATTTAAAAGTTATCCTTGAAATTGGTGTTTTCCTTGGTGGTTCGGCCAAAGTTTGGCTCGACGCATCGCCCGACGTTGTGGTAATTGCGCTCGATTCTTGGATAGGGGGTGCTTGGCTAGAAGCTTTTTCCCGATCTCGGTGTCAGCCGGAGTCGGTGGTCGAACAGCTTGCTTTTAACGAAGAATCGTTCTTCGAAACTTTTATCGCCAACATGTGGGATCATCGAGATCGCGTGATTCCGGTTCGCGGGAAGTCGCCAGAAATGCTCTACCGGCTCCATCAAATGGGAGTCCAGCCCGATCTTGTTTATCTGGATGGCGACAAGTCAGGGTGTGAACTGGAAATTTGCCATGAACTTTTTCCGAATGCGATTCTCACGGGCGACGACTGGTTTATGGGAAATGATCACTTCTGGAATAGTGATGTCGGTTATCCGATTCGAAAGCCAGTTCGCGAATTTTGCCGAAAACATCAACTAAGCCTTGTGGTTGACAAAAGTACCTGGATGATCACGGGAGAATCGATCCCCATGAAATACAGGCTGACTCAGCTAATGTATCAGTTCAAGTCGCTTCGGAGGCGAGCCCGTGGCGGGTTTCGTTGGATGATCAGACGCGATAGGGTCGCATAGAAAAAGACTTATCGAAACCTGCACTGAATATCGTCGGACATTATCACATCGTCGGACATTATCACGGCGGCAATCCACAGCGTCAAGTTTCGAGCGATTAGATTCCGAACTGCGATCTTGGAAGGAGAAATCTCCCCAGTATCCGCTCGAAAAGGGAAATGGGTGATTTTGAGATTCGCGTACGCAGGAACCGGTATTCAACGACACAACGACATCAGGGTAAAACTTCCCACGACTACTTGTGCGTTAGTACACATATTGCCATCACCGTAACAAAAAAAACACGGACGTTGTTTAATCGTCCGTGTCAGCAAATTGTCGATCTGAGTTCAAAGATTCAGCGGTCACTGAAGACTTAAGTTTAGCGTTTCCACTCGACGCCGAAGATGAATCCAGCAGCGATGAAACTGTCGCTGTTCAATCCCGCTCCGAACGTACTGCCTGTTAGATTCTGATTCGAGTTCGGATTCGCGATTGGCGTCAAGGTGTTAGCTCGAGCGATTCCGTCCCACAAGTAAGTTGTCTGTACGCCCAACCGAACGGCTAGATCGCGACTGATGTGATAGGCGATTTCGAATTGTCCATCCAGCACCGGCACGAACGACTGATCGGTGAATGTTTGTTCGCTGACCAAAGGTGCCCCGACGGCTGGATAGAGGATATCGGTGGCGAAGTAACGTTGTTGATTGTAGGCGGTTACGATGGCACCATCAGCAGTGGTTCGCCAGCGTCCACGATTTTGGCTGAAGCGAGCACCGGCTTGTAGACCGAAGGCATTGTTTGTGGCTTTTTGTTTAAATCGGGTGCTAGTCAAAATAAAGATGTTGTCGTGAATCGTCTCATCGGACACGCTCATGAATCGACCGCCGATGTAGGGTTCGAAGTATCCACCCTGACGCAGAGATTGTCGAAAGGTCTTATTCAATTCGAATTGATCGAAATTGGTGTTAACCATCGTCGCGTTGGACAGTGACGAATCTTGGCCGTTGACGAAAAAAGCCCCACCGTCACTTTGATAGACAAGGCCCCAACCGCTGTCGGATTCGGTCATCCAACCAGCTTCCATGCGAGTTCCCCAAATGAATCCGTTGCCACCTGTGGTGGTTCCCACTACCCCGATCGAGCCAGCTTTGGTGATGCTGGTGTAAGTTTTGTCAATCGAGGCATAGAAGCCTGTGTTGGCATCCCTTTCCTCGCCGTTACCGAATTCGATTGGTGCGAACACTTGCGTGTCGTAATCAAAAACGCCGGGCGTGGCAAAGGGACTGGTCGAGTCAACTTCTTCGACGGCTTTGTGCTTAAACCGCGGCCCGGGAACATTAATTTGTCCCACGGCGATTTGCGGAATGAAGAAACTCGCGATCAGCGAACCAAAAATACAAATGTGTTTTAAAGCCATTGCTTTGTTCCTGCGGTTGCAGCTTGTTTATCCACCGATCTCGGAGGCTTTCGTACAATGGTTCTATCGGATGTTGGTTTGTGCGGGTTGAATAAGAAACTGTGATTTTTCCGAACATGTCGGTTTTTCTCGATTTTTGTCTTTCAACGATCGTTCTGCTGGCATTTGGCATAACCCGCATGGCTTAACAGCATCCCATAATTTTGAGGGGGTTTGCTGGCATTTTTTGATAGCAAACCATTCGCCATTTGAGAGGGAATTGCGTAAAATGGACGTCGTTCAGGCGAGCGGCCGATTGGAATACACCACAATCGCCCGAAGGGCGAGCGAGGAAGTAGTTTCCAAAGCTGCGTTTCGAGTTGATAGGTTCTTTTCTGCCGCTCGCCTCACTGGATTACTTGCATCGTTCAATTTCACAGGTTGCCAAAATGGTTAGCTGGAACATTTTCACTATACCGATCACTTCGACTTTCTTTATTTGCGTCTGCGCGCTCAGTTCAAACGGGCCGCTATCATTCGGACAAGAGATCGCTGGATACAAGTACGTTGAAGAAACAATCTACGTCAAAGAACCCGTGACCAAGACCAAGTGGGTTGAAGAAACCGTGATGGAGACAGAGAAATCTGAAACTACTCAACACGTTTGGAATACCGAGCAACGGGAAAAACGCACCATCGTCAAAAAGCCTGTCCGAAAAACGACGATGAAAGAAGAGCGTACCATCGTCCGCAAACCGATCACCGAAACAAAATACCGCGAACGACGCGTCGAAGAAACGTCTTATGAAACCGTTGAGGAAGTCCGTGAAGAACAATACACGGTGCGAAAGCCAATCATCGAAACGCAGTATCGCGACGAGAACTACACCGTTCGCAAACAGATTACTCAAGACGTAGTGGAAGTCCAAAACGTAACGGCCTACAAACCCGTAACGACTCAACAAACCGCACTCATCCCGACAACGGTTCCCACAACCACTTTTGCAACCGTTCCCGATGCCACCTCGCGCCCACGACTTAACTGGCTCACTCCCGGCTATTACATCGATCCCGTTACCGGACAATCCGTCTATCGTCGCCGTGGGTTGCACTGGTCTCAACCCACCGCCGTTGCTCCCGTCGTCATGAACTCGACTGCGATGGTTCCACAAACCATTGAGCAAACAGCTTACGTCGCTGAAACGTTTGAACGGCGTCGCCCCATTGAAATCTCGCAATACGTAGACTCGGTGGAGACTCGCAAAGTCCCTGTCGAGGTGCAACGCATGGTCGAAGAAACCGTCACAAAGCGAGTACCCTATACGGTCAAAAAACCAGTCACCCAAGTCCGCGTAGAACAGATTCCTTACACCGAAACCCGTTACGTAGAAGAGGTCGTGTTGAATCAAGTTCCGGTTGTAGAAACAGTCTACGAAGAAGTTGTCGAGATCGAACCTTACACCGTCGAAGTTAGCCGCTGGGTGCCAGTCGTTAAAGAAACTCAAGTTCCAAAAACAGTGCGGAAAAGAGTTGAGTACGAAGAAATCGTTGAGGTCCCCAAGACGATTACTTTGAAAATCCCCGTAGATGCAAATGGGAATCAAGTCGGACCAAGCGTTCGAGTCAGTGACGAAGAAAAAAAGACTCTGTCGGGTAACACCTCCGCTGGCTCCCGCTACACCACCGGCTATGGATCAACGGACTTAAGAGAAACCGCGCGTTACCGTGGAACTTGGCAACAGGAAAGTTCGAGTGATCTACGCAGTGAGGCGGCAACGGAATCGAAATCAATCATGGTCCCAGCATCGGAAGAGCCCACCGCTGCCACTCCCTCAACGGAACTCAGTCCGTTGAAACGAGTTGAAACGGCAGCCGACCAATCACCAGCTTTGTCCGATAGCGAACGAACTTCGGCAACCCAGGAGACAACAAGTTTTCGACCCTCCAATCCTGCGAACCCAGCAGCTCGACAGGAAATGAGCGAAATTGCTAATCTGCCTTCTCGCCCTTCCGAGACCGACAGCGAGACCGCGAAAACTGCTGCGGAAAAATCCCAGGATCAATCTTCCGCAAACAAGGCTTCCGATTCAGCCGAGATTGAAAACTGGATCCCTACCACCAAACGCTCCGACGCTAACAAGTAACTTGGCGGTTCTTTCTCATGGGTGAAACTTCTATTGCTACCTCGACTTCCTCGCCCATTGCAAACCGTCGGATCGCTTTCGTAGGAAAGCTGGGTGGCATGAATCGCCGAGAGGCTCGTGACTTGATCCGACAGCATGGCGCGACGATGGCGGATCGCGTTGATCCATCGGTCGATTTGATCGTCATCGGTGCCGATGAATTGCCGCTCGACGAAGCCGATGAATTGCTCGACGAATGGACCGTGCAAGCATCGCTGGATGGGCGTCTCGAGATCATTAACGAAACTCAATTGTGGCAAGACCTAGGTTTGGTCGATGCAGAGGTGTGCGTCG
>JBGSKR010000456.1:0-2650 GCA_041741135.1 Mariniblastus sp. | reverse complement strand
TGTTCACTTTGCGGGCCTGTTGTTGTATCTTCACGGACAAGCGTCTGCACCTTTCGATTGGGAACAACGACCTTTTTTGCTTCGATTCAATCCGGGGGACGATGCCGACCGCCGGGAAGCCTTCGCCGAATTGTGTCAGGGAATTGGGCAGGATGAGAAGCGGTTTGTTGACGATTGGAAATAATTGACCCTAAGAAATTGACCGCTAAAAAATTGACCGCTTTGGCTGAATGTGACCGTTCACGGTGATTTTGAAGAATGTCGTTCATCGACATGGTTCGTAGCCGAAGTCGTGAGACTTCGGTTTTATCTGTTGGTAGAATTTCCGAACTCTCACGAGTCCGGCTACAGTCCGTGATCGGCTAAGGCTGAATAAACACCATGGGATTTTTGATTTTACTTTTATCGATCTTTGTTCAAGCAACCGCTGCGATCGCGTTAGCAAGAACCTGTGGATTCGCACCCGGATTGGCGATCTATGCGATCTTAATTTCCGTTTGCATGGGAATCGCTGGTCGGATGCTACAAATTTCGACCATGGGTAGCGTGAACTGGACAAACTATGTGGCCGGTTTTCTATTGCCGTGGAGCCAGATCGTCGGCGGCGGTCAACTACTTGCTTTGTTAATCAAAAACGCAATTGCCTCGATGATGTTCGGACTGCTGATAGCCGTGGGCGATCAGCATAATTTGCTCGGCATGTTGGCAACCTCGAAAACCTCTACAACCGGAGAGCGAACAAACTGGCTGACGTTCGCCATCGGCCTGCTCACGGTGGGATGCTGGATCGTGTTGCTTGCCGCTTGGCTCACGATGCTTCGCTCGTTCGTGAAGCATCAGTCAAACTTGCTGACAGTTTTGTTTTCGAATCGAGGTATTTGGATGCCTATATTGCTTCCACCTATCGCCTTGGTAATCAGCGTGGTTTTAAAAGTTTCTGGCCATGCTTGGTATGCGCTATTGATCGTGGGCATCCCGCTACTGATCTTGTTGCTGCCCGTGATCCTGATGTTTTCGGTGATCTTGTATCACTACCTGATCGGAAAACCGATTCGCTGGAACTAACCGGCATCGCTACGATTGCGAGGCTGCGACAGATGCCACGAATCGCACGAATCTTCACGAATAAAACATAGACATCTCATTCGTGTAAATTCGTGAAAGTCGTGGCAGAAAAACACCTTGAACCGATTCTCGGCAACGCTGTTTGCTCCTGATACATTTCTGATTCCGGTTATTAAAATTTCTCGATCCAAGGCTTTGATTTCGCGTCACCTTTCCAAGTCAGATCAAACGTAATATCTTTCGTGGCCTTCGTAATTTCAACGACCAATCCGGAGGTCTCGAAACTGGCATATTTTTGGGGAGCATGCCATCGTTGGGACGTTTCGTTGATCGGTTCAATCGCCGATACTAGAACTTGATAACTTCCCGGCGGCAATCCATCGCCGACCTCATACATGGTCACCGAAAATCGACCGTCAGATTCGATACCTGCACCGCCAGTACGACCGCCACTGGTAGGTCGAAAAGCGATCCCCCCAAAAGCCAGCGGCTGACCGTCGATGGTGACCGTACCAGCAACGGGAACTCGCGACGGTCGCCCATCGCTACAGCCAAGCATGGTGCCAACTAGGCCAAGGATCAAACAGACGGCCAAGTAGGCAGCAACATGGCGGGAAAAACTCATGGGATATGTTTTTAGCAAAACTGGCATTGGATTCCGCTCAGGAAATGATTTCGAATTAAAAAGTAGCACAGTAGCCGAAGTTATCCCCAACTTCCCATATCCAACATCTTCGAAAAAAGATCACAGGCTTGACGGGACGAAGGCAGTACTAGGAGACCATCTTTCTACCGATAGTAAATCCCGATGGGATGTCATCAAATGCATCGCTCATGTGTCGCAACGACTAACGCTCCACAAACACATTTCTACTCGAATGAAGAAATCACTTCACCTCCATCTCGAGTCGCCATCCACAAATACGGATCGTTATCGATGTTTTCGCTGATGAAGCTGACGTGGCCATCGCCGAAGAGGAAACTTGCGCCGCCGGGATGTTTACTGGCAAAAGCGCCGTTGGAGCCTGATGCCAATCCAATTCCGCTGTTGACTCCGATCGGGAAATTCAAAGGGACCCCAGTGATTCGGAAACTTGAGGTAAAACGACTTCCATTCGACCAAATATTCTGATTATTAGCTCGATGTCCCTCGATTGTCTCTCCGACCATGATTGTATTCGAAAGACCGTCACTGATTTCAGGGATTCTCATTTGCTTCACGTAAAAGAAGACTCCGTTATTTGCATATTTCTGGTTGATATTGGAAGTCGACACACCTCGGGTGCCCGCACAACCGGCATAACTGCCGGTGGCTACGCCACCAAGAGCCGCAGTTTGAAAGACCGGCTCCAGCAAATCGCTTGGGCAAACGTAACCAGGAATTCGGGACTGAATCACCGCCAGCGCGTTTGGATGGCCATTCACTAAGTCTTGCCAGCCGGAGTCCGCTGACCAGATCTTTTCCAGCATCCCAGTTCCGTTCAAGATATCATAGGAAGCTTGTTGCTCCATGAAGGGAAGAATCATGGCAAACATACTCGCACCGCTTGAATTTTTTCCAGGACGTGGTGGAGTCGCACCATTT
>JBGSKR010000455.1:0-9072 GCA_041741135.1 Mariniblastus sp. | reverse complement strand
ATGCGATCAACTGGGGACTCGCCGCCAATCCTCTAGCGGCCTATGGTAGTGGCGGTCGCATCTCACGAACCGAGCCGAAATTCGGCAATATCTACGATCATTTCTCGATTGATTACGATTACCCAGGTAACGTTCGTGTTTCATTCAAGTGCCGCCAGGTCGTGGGCGCCCAAGGCCGCGTCGAAAACCGGTTCTACGGAACCAAAGGAATCATGGACATTCGCCCCAATCCCGGTCGCACGGCGGCAGTGGCTCGCGACTATGACGAGAAAGTTTTGTGGAACCACAATGGCCGCGACAACAACTCGCCGTATGATCAAGAACACATCGATTTAGTCGCCTCGATTCGCAACGGCGATCCGATCATGGAAATCCAAGAGGTCGCTGATTCCAGCCTGACAACAATCATCGGTCGCGAGTCCGCCTATTCCGGTTCCGAAGTGAAATTCGATTGGGCAGTCAAGGAATCAAGCATGAAACTTGCTCCCGATGACCTCACCGCGAAGGAATTTAAGGCTGGCCCCGTCCCCGTCCCCGGCATCTACAAGCTTGTATGACGGACTCTAATTCATCATTCAGCGAAACGTTTATGAATTCAGAATCGGCATCGCCGACTTCCCCGTCGTCAAAATCTTGGAAACCATTGACTCGCGATCAGAGGCGCGTGCTGGGGGTGCTGATCGAGAAAGCCAAAACGACTCCCGATGCGTATCCGATGACACTTAATGGAATTCGCGTTGGCTGCAATCAGAAATCGAACCGCAGTCCGCTTCTCGAATTGCCTGAACATGTGGTCGAAGAAACCTTGTACGAACTTCGTGAACTGGGCTGCGTGATCGAGGTTCATTCCGGAGGTCGAGTTCCTAAATTTAAACACGAAGCCTACGAGTGGCTGGGCGTCGAAAAAGCAGAATTGGGCGTAATGGCAGAATTGCTGTTGCGCGGCGAACAATCGATTGGAGACCTTCGAGCGCGTGCTGCCCGAATGGAGAAATCAATCACCGGACTGGAAGAGCTTCGGCCGATTCTTGGCAGTTTGATTGAAAAACATTTAATCGTGGAACTGACTCCCGCCGGTCGGGGACAGATCGTCACTCATCATCTTTATCAAAGTGATGAATTAAGCCGCTTGAAATCCGAGTTTTCGGAATTCGCTGCATCGGAACGGCACTCCGAACCAGTCCGACGACCAGAATCGGCCATTATGCCCAGCGAAAGCGCTCAGCGAGCCCATACCTCGCAAATGGCAACCTCACCGACAGCCGGTGATTTCGATGGCCAACCTGATCCGCGGATCAGTGTGCTTGAACAACGCATCGTCGAACTAGAACAACGTGTCGAAGAATCGACAAACCTGCTCAAACAACTATCGCAACAAGTTCTCGAGCTAAAAACTCTGATTGAATCATGAGCCTACAGCGAAAGATCGTCTCTGTCCGATTTTAATCGGTCATGTAAGTAATTGGCGCGTTCGATGTTTCGCTTTTCGGTGTCCAACGAAGTTTGTCGCATCTTCTGCAAGTGAGCGGGTTGAGTGCGAATGAAAAGTTCGTTGACTTGCGGAATCTTTAGGTCACCGATAAGTCCAAGATTGATGCCCATGCGAACGCGAGAGAGCAGGAACATCGTTTCTTCACTGCTGATTTGCTGAGCGTTGCGCAGCGTTCCATAAGCGCGACTGACTTGATCGAACAAATCGTTCTGTTTCTCATTGACCAAGAACTCGCGGGCCTTGCGTTCATAGTCGATGATTACTGGCACGACTTCGGCGACTTGATTGAGCAGTTCCGCTTCTGATTTTCCGAGCGTGATTTGGTTGCTAACTTGATAGAAATCGCCCATCGCCTGTGTGCCTTCACCGTACAAACCGCGAACAACAAGATTGATGCGTTGCAGGCTGCGAAAAACTTTTTCGATCTGCTGCGTGATCACGAGAGCTGGTAGATGCACCATCACACTGACTCTCATGCCGGTGCCGACGTTGGTGGGACAGCCAGTGAGGTAGCCGAATTCCGGATGAAAAGCGTAATTGACTTGCGATTCAATCTCGTCATCGAGTTCGTTGATCTGTTCCCAAGCGCTTTCGAGATCGAGACCGGATTTCATGACTTGAATTCGCAAGTGGTCTTCTTCGTTGACCATCAAGCTAAGTTGTTCGAGATCGTCGATGGCGACGGAGCGGGCTCCTTCGGCGTTCGCGAGTTCGCGGCTAATGAGTTGGCGTTCGACGAGAAATTGCCGATCAACGGGATTGAGTGCGGCCACGTTAATGAACGTGAGCGTGCTAAAGTGTTTGTTTTTGGACAGCCGCCCGTGAATCGTCGATTCGATGTTGGCGCGATCAAGGTCGGTGCAGCGACGGATGAATGGATAGTCGGCAAGATTGCGAGCAAGCCGGATGCGGCTGCTCATGACGATATCAGATTGCGGACCAAGACCTTTAAGCCACTCGCCACAACGTCCAGTCATTTCTTCGATCATAATGCTCATGCGGAACCTCCTTCGATTTTTCGGATACGGTCACGCAATTGAGTGGCAGTTTCGTAGTCTTCTCGTTCAACGACTTCTTTCATCTCTCGCCTCAGCCGAATCAGTTCGGTTTGCGATTCGGTATCGTGAGCGCCGCGAAGCGGGTGCTTGCCGACGTGTTGGTTGTCGCCGTGGATGTTGATCAACAACGGTTCGAGTTCGCTGTGAAAGAAAGTGTAGTCGTGCGGGCAGCCCAATCGACCGGCTTGTCGAAACTCATAAAACGAGATGCCGCAGATCGGGCATTGTTTCGCATCGAGATCGCGAAGATCGTCAGCCGTTTGTTCGAGTTTGAGCTGTTTGTTCAGCAGCCCGGAAATGACCGGCGTTTCTTCTGCTGGCTCGGTCGTGTGCAAATAGGTTTTCGCGCAATCGGGGCACAGATGGAGAGCTAGTAGTTCATCACCGGTGAGGTCGGTGATGTGAAAGGTAGCCTGCTTTTCACACTTTTGGCATTTCATGGGCGCTGGGGGACCGAATACGATGAAGGCGATGAAACGCATGGAGGCAGTGAAGCCGCCATTGCTTCGAGATTTTATCTTGCGAAGGGAAACCGTACAAGGTTCGATTGTTGCGGCCTGCCATCATGCCGTCACGCAATCAGGTTTACGTGAACTCGAAAAGCGGGTGCGTTGTCGGAGGCAAGAATCAAGGTTAAGCTGTACCATTGCCTAAATTGCAGTTAAGGGCGGTGTTAACGTTCGTCCGCAATGGCACCTCGAATCCTTCCGCTCGCGCCCTTCAGTCCAGTACACTCCAAGAAACATCTATGTCTGCGGTTCCCGATTTCGAGACATTTTGCCAGCTTGCCCGCGAGCATGATGCGGTTCCCGTTTCGCGGCGTTTGCTGTGCGATGGGCTAACTCCGGTTTCCGCGTTTCGGCGGATCGACGATGGTGGTACTGCGTGTTTGTTCGAGAGCGTGATCGGTGTAGAGAACGTCGGGCGCTACAGCTTTCTGGCCGTTTCGCCGCAGATGCAAGTGACGGCTCGGGGCAACGAGGTCACGGTGCGGACAGGCAAACAGACGAGATCATTTGACTCACCGAATCCGCTGGACGAAGTCCGGCAGCGCATTGAAGCCGTGAAAGTAGCACAATTGCCCGGCATGCCACCGTTCACTGGCGGAGCCGTTGGTTACGCGGGTTACGATGTGATCCGTTACGTCGAAAAATTGCCGAACGCACCGTGCGATGATCGCGGGCTCGATGACATGTCGTTCGCATTTTATGATTCGATGCTTGTTTTCGATAATATCACCAAAACGCTAACGGTGCTAACGTTGGCTTGGCTGGCCCGACATGAAACGCCTCACGACGCATTTCAAGCAGCGACGGATCGACTCGATGATTTGATTGATCGGCTGAATCAGCCGACGGACAATCTTGTCTGTGTCGATGCGACGATTCCGGTGGGTGATGTCCCGGCTTATGAGTCCAATTTCACGCAGAATGAATTTGAAGACGCGGTGCGAAAGTGCATCGAGTACATTCGCGCCGGTGATATTTTTCAGGTCGTGCTTAGCCAGCGACTCAAGCTGGAAATTTCCTGCGATCCGTTCGAGATTTATCGCTCGCTGCGAGTTCTCAATCCCAGTCCGTTCATGTTTTTCCTGCGAACCGAAGAAGCGACATTGGTTGGCAGCTCGCCCGAGATCATGTGTCGTGTGGTGGATAATGAAATGACCGTTCGACCGCTGGCGGGAACTCGTCCGCGAGGAGCAACGCCTAAGCAAGACCTCGAACTAGAGGCGGAATTGCTGGCCGACGAAAAAGAGCGTGCCGAGCACGTGATGCTGGTCGATCTGGGGCGAAATGATGTCGGTCGCGTGGCCAAGTATGGAAGTATTGAGCTTCCGGACGTGATGGTGGTCGAACGATACAGTCATGTGATGCATATTTCATCCACCGTAACAGGACAGTTGCGCGACGATTGCGATGCGTTCGATGCATTGCTGGCAAGCTTGCCCGCCGGGACGGTCTCGGGGGCACCCAAAGTCCGTGCCATGGAGATCATCGACGAATTAGAACCGCACCGTCGCGGACCGTACGCAGGCGCGGTTGGCTACATTGATTACTCGGAGAATATGGACACCTGTATTGCGCTGCGGACAATGGTGATTCAAGGCAATGTGGCGTATGTGCAGGCTGGTGCTGGGTTGGTGGCCGATAGCGATCCGACAAGTGAGTATGAAGAGACATTGAACAAAGCGCGCGGTTTATTGAGGGCGATTCAGATGACGGAGGCGAGAGTTGGTTAGTGCTCGGACAAGAATGTCCAAGCTACTGATGTACGATGGACATTCCTGTCCGTCGGGTTGACTGGCTCTCGGACAAGAATGTCCAAGCTACTAATATTCAAGCTACTAAAGCCACAAAATTATCGGCAACGCAAACTTATCTCAGATGAAAAACGATACCTTATGAAAACTTTATTGAGTGAACAGCAACTCAAAAATGGTGTTGCTGAACTGGCAGCTAGAATCAATGCCGAGTATGGATCGCGTCCGTTGACCATTATTGGCGTGCTGACGGGCAGTGTTGTGCTGATGGCGGATCTGATTCGCTTGCTGGAGATGCCACTTCGCGTCGGAGTCGTGCAGACCAGTAGTTATCGCGGCACCGAGCGCGGTCAACTAACGATCAATCACGAAATGATGTTGGACATAACCGGTCGAGACGTGCTGTTGATCGATGATATTTTTGATACGGGCAATACGCTGGCGGAAGTGATTCAGTTGATGAAGAAGCTTGGACCGACCAGTTTGAAGTCGGCGGTGTTGTTGCTGAAGACGGGTTGTCAAACCGTCGACTGGAAACCGGAGTTCATCGCGTTCGATATTCCCGATGAGTTCGTGGTGGGTTACGGCTTGGATTACAATGATGAGTACCGCAATCTGCCGTTTTTGGCTTGCTTGGAATCAGCGGACATTTCCAGTGACGGTCATGGCTTCCTCGCGGAGCATTGATTTACGGAGTAAGAGGCTTGCAGGCGAGACGCCTGCGTTCCAAGGCTTTCGCCGGGCATTGATTTAAACCAAGGAACCAAGTAGTGGAACGTCTTCGGCTGGCCGTAATCACCCGACATTTCTGGCCACACTTTGGTCCGTATGAAATGGCGATTTCTGATGTGGCGACGGCGATTGTTGCTGCGGGACATCAGGTGGAATTGCTGACCATTCGCTGGAATCGCGAATGGGCACGTTCGTTTCAGTTCCGAGAATTCACCGTGACTCGCATCACGCGACATGTGAGTGGGCCATGGGGGCTGTTTCGTTACTTGCGGGCGCTGAATCGCCACTCGCAACTGGCCGAGCTCGATGGGATGATCGTGTTTGGTCTGCAAGGCGAAGCGTGGGCCGCGATTCGTCATTTTGCCGATCGCTTGCCGGTGGTCGTATTCGTCGATCAGCAATCGCTAAAACAAAAAAATTCCGTTCACCGAAATTCTCGCAAGATGTCAATTCTCGCCCGCGCGAAAAAAATTTGGGTTGATTCATCTGCCACGGCGGCCGAGCTCGTCGTTCATTATGCGCTTGACCCGGGCCTCGTTTCGATTGTCCCTCCAGCGGTTCGCATCGAGACTCACACCGAGTTCTCCAAGAACACGAAATCTCAGACCAAGGCGCGGGCGAGGACGGCTCTATCCGACGCTCATCCGATTTTGCGAATCGATCCAGAAAAGCCTTTGGTGCTGTGCGGTGCGTCGCGTTTTGAGGATTACGGCATGGATGATCTGGTTGAAAGCTGGTGTCGAGTTCTCGACCGTTTTCCATCCGCTCGTTTGTGGGTGCTGGGCGACGGATTTAAGGCGCGTCGGTTGTGGGAGCGAATTTGTGAGTTGAGGTTGGCTGATTCGATCATCATGCCGGGTTTTTTTGACGATTGGGAAGACCTGTTGGCGGCCGCCGACTTGTATGTCCATCCCTTAAGAGAAACTTCGGTTTGCCCGGGGTTGGTACGGGCGCTTGCCGCAGGTGTTTGTTGTGTGACGACGCAGTCCGAGCCGGTGCAATCTTTGGTGGAGGGAAATGTAAATGGCTTGCTGGTGCCACCCGAACATCCGGCGGCATTGGCGGAAGCGATTGCGTTTGCTCTCGATGATCCGTTACTGCGCGAACGACTGGGAGCCGCTGCTCAAGATCGCGCGTTGCAGAGGTTGAACATTGATCGACAAGTGCAAGATTTAATTCAGCCATTTTGGCGTGAGAGTTTGGATTCGACGCGCGGACAAGGCGAAGCTGACGACCGGGCGGTTCGTGCCACAGACGCGACCATGCCAGCGCAGCCCTTGGAGCGCACATCTAAAGGTCGGCGTTCATGATCCGAATTCTATTTGTCACTGAGTCGTTGTTCCCGTTGGGGCCTGCTCAGCAACTGGCTTTGGTGGCCAATGGACTGATTGATCGCGACGTGCAAGTCGAGATTTGTTTGTTGGCTAGCGAAGATCAAACTGGATTAGGCTTACAGCCTCAGATTGACTCAATTCGTGATGACCACAGGCTGGAAGCCTACGGCACATTTCTGGATCCCCGCATCCGAGTTCATTACTTGCAGCGGGGAGTAGCGATTCGCGGCGTCGCTCGTGCGGGGATGCAATCCGTATTCAGGCTTCGGCAACTTGTTCGCTCGTTGCAGCCGAACATTGTGCATCACTGGTGCGGGAACACTGATTGGATTGCGCAAGCAGCTCTTCAGTTACAAAAGAACAGTCCGTCTCGACCGCGTTTGTTGCGCACGGAATTAGGGCTGCAACCAACTAAACGTTTTTCACACTGGCTATTTGAAAACAAACTGGCTCATCCTTACGAAGTCACGGTAGTCGGGCATGATTTGGTTCGCCAGCAGATGCTCGATCAGCATGAGATGACGCAGCAGAGGGAACGAATCGTGGTGATTCCAAATCGTCTGTCCGGCGCGCCAGAGTCGTCGGTCGCGGAGCGAAAGGCGACAAACGAGAGCGCTGGTTTCGGCGGTGACGAACTGCGGACGCAGCAGCGGAGCGCGCTGAGGTCGAGATTGAATTTGCCACCAGAGGCGAAACTGGCCGGAACCGTTGCTCCACTGATGCCGCGCACGCGATTAAAAGACTTGATCTGGGCGACGGATTTATTGACCTGCGTTCGCGACGATTTTCATTTCTTGATTTGGGGATGGGGCGATCAAGAAGCGCGGTTGCGCCGATTCGCCAGCTTAACTGAGGCTGAGTCTCACGTTCACTTTCTTGGTGAACCCGACGAAAGTCTGTCAGTTTTGGCAGGCTTGGACGTCTACTGGCATTCGCATCTACAGCAGCCACTGTGTACGAATTTGATGAACGCAATGTCGCTGGGAATTCCCGCGATCTCGGTGTACGGGGCGGGAACCGAAGAATTGATTCGACATCAACAGTCCGGTTTCGCCGTGAATTTTGGAGCCCGCGACGAATTCGCTCGATGGACGAAATACGTTCTTGAGATGAGCGGGCAGGCAGAGCAGCTTGCCAGACAAGGACAAGCTTTTGTGCAAGCCAGATTTTCGGGCTCACTAGCCGACGACTACTGGCAGCTGTACAACCGGTGATTATTTCTTTCGATGTCGGATTTTAGCACGCATTCTTCGTTTCTTGCGGCCAATTTTTCGACGGCCTTTTCCGGATCGTTTGGTTCCCACGCGATTGGACTCCTGAGGTTAATGATGGTGGTTAGGGTTGCCTAATATTTTAGTTGGGTCACGGATTGTAAACGACATCCTGGGCCTTTGGCAAGTCGATCTACGAAAAACGGCAGCTTGGGCTGGTTTCTTGCAATAACAACGGATATCATAACGTCGTTCCGATTGCGTTGTTCCACGGCGAATCGTTCTGTTTTCCTCTCCCTGAAGGGCCTTATGCCAAAAGAAGAATCATTTGAAGTTGATGGCACTGTTACGCAGGCACTTGCCAACACCCGATTTCGCGTTGAGTTAGAGACAGGAAACGAAGTGCTGGCTCACGTCGCCGGTCGCATGCGGAAGCACTTTATTCGTATCGTTCCCGGTGACAAAGTCCGTGTCGAGCTTTCTCCTTACGATTTGACAAAAGGTCGAATTGTTTATCGCGAACGTTAAACGTTCCATCTTTTTTGTTTGGCTCTCGCCACCATTTCCCGATACCGAGTGTTTTTGGTAAAACTACGCTGCTCTCGACGGGGTAATATTCCTTAGCGGAATCCGCACAGCGTTCCCGTGGCTCGGGCAGTTTCTCCCGAACTTTGGCAGCGACAGGCAAAAGTTCCGCTTTTTCGATTTTATTTCACAAGCCCATTTTGGAGATGTAACGTGAACCGTTTTTTCAAATCAATGCTGGCCAGTCTGATGATTGGTACGTTGGTCTCGTTGACACCTGCCCCAGCCGTGCAGGCGCAGAGTGGTCCTGAGCCCGCGATCGTAATCTCGATCGCCGATATTTCGCAGCAGATCGCGGACGTAAATTACCTGGTCGAAGCGTCTGGGTTTGGCCAAATGAAATTCATGGCTCAGACCATGATCAAACAGTACACCAAAGGCATCAACCCTAAAGCTCCAG
>JBGSKR010000454.1:0-6066 GCA_041741135.1 Mariniblastus sp. | reverse complement strand
GACGAGTACGCAGTTCCCTATTTTTTGTTTAGCGATGCAGATCGAGCATTTTTTGAAAAGGGAAAAGAGGAACCCCGCGAAGCGGAGGTCTCGGCCGAAGCACAGAATCAGCAAGCGTTGTACCTGCAAGCTTTAGCCGTTCAGTATCAACGCGATCGACAAGCTGATCGGCAGATAAAAATGTTGCAACTCGGCATGATGTCGGTGCAAGCGGGGCTGACTGAGGTTTGGGAAGTGGCGATGATTCCTCCCAATGGTAATTTTTACCAAGCTCAATCCGTCGTTGTCCCAGCCCGCAATAGCTTACAAGCTCAGCAAATGGCGGCACAGAAATGGCCTGGCTTTATTGTCGGCGCCACGCGTCGCATTGATCGAAACCGTTAATCCGAACAATGGGTCAGACAAATTGGCGAAGTTTTGTACCTGATCTGTTTCTGTTATGCCCATATCTCACTTGCCAAATCATTAATCTAGAAACGTTTCCTCTCTCGAAAGAATTTTACAATGAACCGCAGCTATCCGAGAATCTTTGTTGTGACAATCATCTTGCTGGGGGTAATCGGCCAGCTCAACGAGTCCACTATCGTGACGGCTCAAACTTTCAGCGCCGACGCGCGGTGGGCGCCAGCCAATACCAACGTGCTGACGTTAATCAACAGTTCGAAAATCTTTAAAAGCGAAATCGCCCTTAAGTCCCGAGCCGCAGAAGCGAGCAAAGCGGCTTTTGATTCAGCGATTTCGATTGTTACCCCGAATGCCGATCGGATCATGATTGCCACTTATTTGGATTTTGAGGTCATGCACACCGTTTCGACTGCAGCAGTCTATTCTCGTGCTCGCAGCAAGTTTGATTTAACGGAGATGGCCAATCGGATAGGTTCGAGCGTTGAACCGATCGGAAAGCTTGGTACAGTCCTGCTGCCCAACGATGCCATGGTGGTCGAACTTGGACCCGACACCATCGGCGTGATGAAGCCAGGTAATCGGCAAGCAGTGTCAAGTTGGCTGCGCGGGGCAACGTCGAGTGGATCGAGTCAGTTACCGCCCTATCTTGTGCAAGCGGTATCGTTCGCTGACAACAATGCTGACATCATTATTGCCATGGACTTGACCGACGCAATTTCTCCCACGGTAATTCGGCAGCGATTGGCCAGTATGAGCAGCCTTAAATCAACCGAGGTTGATTCTGTCGCTGGTGTATTGGAAGGCATCAAGGGGATTACATTGGGAGTGACGATGAACGAATCGATTTATGGTTCGATCAAGGTCGATTTTGCTTCCAATGCGATGGTCTTGGAAACGACAGGCAAATCGCTGTTGATTGAAATTCTGAAAAACCGCGGCTTGATGATTGACGACATTTCGACTTGGACCTCAAAAACGACGAACAACCAACTTTTGCTGTCGGGACCATTGTCGACGGCAGGATTAAGAGCGATCAATTCATTGGTAAGCCAGCCTTTGTTGCCAGAATTTATCGACGAGAAAAGCGGAGCCGATGACGCAGCTTATGCCCGTTCAAAAACCTACTTTAAATCGCTCGAAACCTTTGTAAACGAATTGTCCACGAAGAGCCCAAGCAGTGAAGCCCTGAACAGTTATGCCACTTGGTTCGATACCTACGCCAGAAAAATTGACGATTTTTCAATTCTGAACGTAGACCCCGAACTGGTCCAAGTCGGAAATGGCGTTTCCGACAGCTTGCGGCAATTAGCGACAGTGGCGCGCGAGGCGAACGTGAAACAGAAAAAAGAAGAGAGTGCGATCCGGACAGAACAGTTGGGAAGTTCCGATTACGGAATCGACAATGGATATGTATACGGATATGGTCACCGCTACTACAACAATCGGAGTTCCCGAATTAAGCAGGTTGAAAAAAATACCCGCGGAGACGCTGCCAATGCGGGCCGTGAAATCTTGACGGCTATCCAATCAGAAGTCACCGGCATTCGTCAGAAGATGACGACCAAGTACGGAGTGGATTTTTAGAGCGGTTTTTGACAAACGCTCTAGGGAAAGCTGACAGACCCTCGCCTTTTCGTTCCGCGAATACAGCGTTCTTTCGATGAAGCGAACGACGACAACGGGGCATTTGGACGTCCATTTTTATCAGGTGCTACATGGCCCATTCATCTGCGGATGCAGAGAAAATCGTCAATTGGTTAAAGCCTGTTCGGTTTTGTGGAGGCTTGGAACCCGACCAGCTTGCAGATCTCGCTAAAGATTTTCGAATTCGAACCTTCGTGGCCGGTGAAACGCTCGCGTCGGCTGGTGACGAAGTTACCGAGTTTTGGATTTTAGCGGAAGGAGAACTTGAGTCCTTTCTGACCGATCCGAGAGGACGGGAAAAATGGCTAGGCACGGTACATCAAGGTGAGACCGTGGGCGAAATTGTAATTCTTGAAGGTGGTTCGTCTCGTCCTGCTCGTTTTACCGCGCGGACCAATGGCACACTGTTGGTTGCACCAGCCGAATTGTTGCAGGGGTGGATCAAGACTTATCCCAAGTTGATGCAGAATCTATTTTGCACGTTGAGTGAGCGCTTCAAAGTGGTGGCCGGTACAGCTTCCCGTAACCTTCCTTCTCCAAGACTGGGCATCGTCGTCACGTCGGATCGTGGCCGAATGTTAGTCGGGCGATTGGCAACTCGCTTGATATCTGCTGGTGAACGATTGCGAGTTTGGGCGTGTCAACCGATGAGTCTGACGTCCACGGGAACATGGCCTGCTGAATTGCCACTCCACGAACTCGCGGTAAACGATACGCCGCTGTTGCAACCAGTGCCTGCCGACGTTGACCGACAAATCGTGATTTGGTCACCTGGAATGGAGGAGAGTTCCGAGTTCAAGCAGGTCGTGGGCTGCGACGAAGTTTTGTGGCTGCTCGAGCCTGGCGACGCACATAAATTAAAGCAAGAGTTGGTTTCCCTAAATTCGTTGCGGGACGAATTGCCAAATAAAGTGCGAATTGTTTGGTTGCTCGATTCCAATACGCCAGTCGCTCCTTTGGGAAATGACTGGGGATTCAAGAAGGCCGATGTCAAAGTCGCGGTCGAGTCGACACGTGGTGGATTATCCTTGACTCAACATGAAAGCCAAGGGCTGGACCGTCTTTACAGAGTTTTGCGCGGTATCTCGTTAGGCCTCGCTTTGGCGGGCGGTGGCGCAAAAGGAATGGCACACTTGGGAGTCTTACAAGTACTGGAAGAAGCCGGATTGTCATTCGACATGATGTCGGGCACGAGCGTTGGTGCGATGACTGGCATTCTCTACGTGGCGGGGATGTCTCCCGAGCAAGCGATTAAAAATTTTCAACACGATTTAACTCCGGCTCGATTGGTTCGCTATCTTCCGAAATGGCCCAATTGGTATTTGGTATCTCAGTACCGTCGGCACGCCTGGGACGGCATGCTGCGGAAGTATCTACACGATTGGCGTCTTGAACAATTGTCGATTCCATTTAATTCCGTCACGACCGATTTGGTTCAAGCGCGCACGGTAGTACGCAGTCAAGGAGATGCGGTCAACTCGATCCTTGAAAGCATCAACTTACCGGTTGTTTCAAAGCCAATTTTGCGCGACGGCATGGCGCTGGTAGACGGTGGGGTGCTCAACAATCTGCCAGCCGACGTGTTGGCCGAAAACGGTGCTGACTTTATTGTTGGTGTAAACGTTTCCCACCGAGTACGCAGTGAGTTCGCGGGGAATCGCCCCGATATGCCCACGGCAGAAATGAAAAACGCCAGCGCTCTCGATACTCTGCTTCGCATCTTCGAGTCTCAGGCGCACAATATCGGAAATCTACGCAATCGCGCGGTTGATTTCTGGATCACGCCAGACACGTCGGGTTTTGGCCTCGCTGAGTTTCATCGCACAACCGAGATTGCTGCTGTCGGTCAGGCTGCTGCCGAGGAAGCCGTTGCGGAACTCAAACAGCGTCTCATTGAACTGGAAAAAAGATTGCTCGAAAGACCCAAGACGCCCGCTTGATCACTTCGTGGCATCGGCCAGTGGAATCCATTCGACCGCTTGGAAGCTCAAGGCTCGCCCAACAGGCGAGGCGCTGGTAGTTAGAACGTGTTTTAAAATTCAAAATGCCAAAGTAAGCGGTAGGGCGCAAGCCCTCCGGTAACGCAAAATCAAAGCTGGCCCTTGCGAAACCGGACGGCTCGCGCCGTTCCGCTAACATTTTAAAACACGATCTTAGAAAATTCCCGATTCGGCAGACCATGAATTAGGTACAGAAGTATCACTGCAGGCGTTTTGATTGTATCGCCAAGTTAAACCGAACCCGAGCCAATAACTTTCGATCGAAGTCGTCGTGAAGTTACCATGCTCTTGCTCGTCATAGAACATGCCGCCTCCCATCACATCCAGATCGATTCCGGGCAGCACATCCACGACTCCAACACCAAACGAAATACGGTGCTGGCTAGTGACCGCCAATAGACCCTGAGAATAGCGCACGGCGGGAAGGTCGCCGGGCTGAACCACACCACCTAATGTACCGCCAGGCGTATCGTCCATCGGATTTTGTGCCCAAACATAGCCTGACCGTAACCGGTAGCGTCCAGTGCTGTATTGACTTCCAAGTTGAACTGCCCACTGGTTGTTGTAAATCGATTCGAACATGTCGGCTTCATCCCATAGCTTGTAGATCACATCCGCAGCCAACAGTAAACGGCCGTCGGCGAGGCTGGTGTTTGCCACACCGAAACCAATGTTCTCTGGCAGATCCATATTTACATCGCCAGCGATGTAGACGGGAGGTCGATCGATGACGAAGGCGTTGTTGAATTGAAATGACTGCTTGGTTTGATAGTAAGCTCCCAATGTGGTCGCTTCGTTTACCAGATAATTTGTCCCGATCGTGCCTCGCAAGGCGTAATCAGGTGTCATGCCCCCGTTGCCCACAAAGGGACCGTCAAAGAAGGCAATGCCCAGAGCCATCGAGCCACCCATGGACCAGCGTTCTGTTAGTTCAACGCCTACCGACATTGGCAAGCTGAAGATGGCCAAGGCGGCGTTGGTCCCGTGACTTTCAGGAACATGTCGATAGTCGACAAACGCACCTGCTGTCGTAACAAACCCAAGTCCTAAAGTGACTGGCAGCCCCAGTTCCTCCAGATCCTGAGTCACGCCAATGTTTCCCACAGGAGTTCCCGGAGCGGACGACTTGGCCGAAAACGGCTCGATGAATGGGTTCGCACCGATAATTGGAATGTTGCTGGTCTGTTCGACGTTGAAGGTTGGCTCGGCCCACCCACCGCCGAATGAGAATTGGGTTCCACTGAATTGCGAAAGTGTGGCAGGGTTTGCGTTAAGAGCACTGGTCAGGTCTTGCGGCCTGGCGATGCTAACCCCGCCCATGCCGCCCGACGCTGGCATCAAGTTGTTGTGTAGCTCCGGTCCAAACGACTGACCGCAAACTTCGCCCGTGGAAATGACTACCGCGAGCGCAATGAACAAATACTTTAAGGTAGACTGCATAAAATTGAACCTTTTTCGAAACGCTCAGGTTCGTTGGATGGTCGACTACGAACGTTCGAGCAAACCCAGACATCCTGGCGTTCATTTGGTATCGATTTTAGCGGTCGTCAGGATTAATCTGATCATGAGGGCGCTGCAAAGACAACGCAAATTTACCAGTTTGACACAAAAGCACGTCGGATGAGTAAGCTTGTGACTGGAAGTTGATTGGCGTTAGAAGCTGGCGAGAAAATCTTAGAACGTGTTTTAAAATGCTAGCGGAACGGCGCGAGCCGTCCGGTTTCATGAGAGCCAGCCTCGATTTTGCGTTACCGGAGGGCTCGCGCCCTGCCGCTTCGGTGGGGATCTTGAATTTTCAAACACGTTCTTAGTGGCGTGGAAGAGGAGGCCAAAAAGTGTAAGGGCACGCTGTTACCAGCGCGCCCTTAAGAAAGTGTTCAAATATTGTTCAAGTTTTGCTGATCATGATTCGGCAATCAAACTTTTTTCACCGAATTCCAGATCACCGCTAATTCGATTCGGCTTCGTCTGGATGTTGCAGTCGGATCAGCTTTCGAGGCTCTTGTCTTTCCGCATC
>JBGSKR010000453.1:0-16588 GCA_041741135.1 Mariniblastus sp. | reverse complement strand
AACGAGGCAAAGACCCGCTGGCGGAGAAAGCCAATTTGATCGTGGAAGCGATTTGCTACGGTGATCGGCATCGCTACAACCGAATCGGCGATGACATTATCATGAGTCTCGAGTCGTTCGATATTGCCAGCTCACTTTCTCTAAAATGGCTTGAGCTTGCCATTAAACTTCAAAATGAACCGCTCATTCTAGAACTTGCTCAACCAGGCAACAAAGCATCCAATGCCGCTTTGATGAATCTGTGCAAGTCGTTTGTTTTCAGCAAGTCGAGAGACATCCATGACTTCATGCCAATTCTAGATGCGATGATTCGCGTAAGACATCCCGACGCGGTCGATACTTATATCTCCGTCATCGAAAAATTTAACAAGTCCGCAACGGATTTCGACTATTACTGGCTCTTCCATTCGATTACCGATTTGCCAAAAGAAGAAGCCGTGCCCAAGCTCGAAGCGTTGGTGGCAAGGTTGCCTGAAAAGGGCACCAAACGACTGATCGATCAAATCTTCGAGCTGAAACAGAAATAGAAACACACCATGGCTAAGAAGTCCGCAGAGCAAGGTCCGGTAACGCAACTCGCCTCCGTTGCAGAAACATTGAACAAGACCGATGAACTGCGACCGACGGCAGAAACACTATTTGCACACGAAATCGAAGCGTTGATCGCTGCCGATCAACACGAGATTCCATCCGGCTGGAAGATGTCGCCGCGAGCCGTGCATACTTATATTTGCGGCGGCAAAGCGGGCAAGCTGGACATCACGCCGAAGTACATTGGACATTCTCGCCTCGTCGAGATCGCCATTGCGACGCTGGTGACCGACCGAGCGCTCCTTTTGATTGGCGAACCGGGCACCGCCAAAAGTTGGTTGTCCGAGCATCTGACGGCGGCGATTAACGGTGACTCATCATTGGTTGTGCAGGGAACGGCGGGGACGACGGAAGAGCACGTTCGCTACACGTGGAATTATGCGATGCTGATCGCGCAGGGGCCAAGTCCAGCGGCGCTGATCAAGAGTCCGATCTTTCGCGCGATGGAGTCGGGTCAAATCGCTCGCTTCGAAGAGATCACGCGATGTGCTTCTGAAATTCAAGACGCAATGATTTCGCTGCTTTCCGAGAAACGCATTTCCGTCCCCGAACTCTCGACCGAGGTCGCCGCCAGAAAAGGCTTCTCGATCATTGCGACGGCGAACACGCGAGACCGAGGCGTCAACGATATGTCAGCCGCTTTGAAACGACGCTTTAATATCATTGTCTTGCCGACGCCGAGCAATTTAGAAACCGAAGTCGACATCGTCCGCAAACGAGTCCGAGAACTGGCCAGCAATTTGCAACTCCGATCCGAATTGCCCTCCGAAGAAGCGATCGAAAAAGTCGTTACCATCTTTCGCGAACTACGCACGGGTCAAACGCTTGACGGCAAGAATAAATTGAAGTCACCGAGCGGAGTCTTATCGACCGCCGAAGCCATTTCGGTTCTGGCGGGCAGCATGGCTTTGGCGGGAAGTTTCGGCAACGGCAAAGTTTCCGATGAAGACCTCGCCGCTGGCATTCAAGGAGCTGTGGTCAAAGACGAAGACAAGGACAAAGTCACTTGGCAAGAGTATCTGGCGAACGTTTTGAAAAAACGCGGTGCCGAGTGGCGGACGTTGTACAACGCTTGCGCGGAGCATAACTCGTGAGTTGGGAAGTCGGCGTGTTCGGGGTCCGGCATTTGTCGCCGATGGGTGCTTGGCATTTGCGCCAGTACCTCGACGAAGTCAAACCTGAACTTGTATTGATCGAAGGACTCGATGACGCGACGGATTTGTTGCCCGACGTCACGCGAGCCGAAACAAAACCTCCCATCGCGATTTTGGCGTACACCAGCGATTTGCCGGTTCGCACACTCGTCTATCCGTTCGCAAGTTACAGCCCCGAGTATCAGGCGATTCGCTGGGCTTTCGAACACGAGGTCAGCGTTGAGTTTTTTGATTTGCCGTCGAACATTTTTTTAGGCTTGAGCGATGCAGAACAGGTTTACTATGAAAAACTTCGCGCGGCCCGTTCCAAGCAACCTTCGGATTTACCAGCGGACGCGCTGAACGAACTCGCGGGCAACGATGAACAGGATTCCGCCGGATCGAACGCCGAATTGATCGAGACCGTTTGCGTCACGCCGGAAAGACAGGAATCGTTGTATGCGAGGATCGCGGCAACAGCCGGTGAACGCGATTATGACACTTACTGGGAACGCAATTTTGAACACATTGCGGCACGCGGCACCTACCAGCGTTCGGCTTATGAACTCGGCGCGACGATTCGAGAACTCGATGCCGATCAACCGCGATGGCGAGCCGAGAATCTGATTCGCGAAGCCTACATGCGTCGCCGCATCGAAGCGGCGATTGCGAGTGGAGTTCGTTCCGAGCGGATCGTCGCCGTCGTGGGTGCCTTTCATGCGCCCGTCTTGCGAGGTGATTTTCCTGCGATGACTGACGAGGAGTTGCAGTCGCTGCCGACTCGAGATAGCAAACTCACCTTGATGCCGTATTCGTATTTCAAGCTATCATCGCAGTCCGGTTATGGCGCAGGAAACCATGCGCCGGCTTATTTTGAATTGCTGTGGCAGACGCTAGAGGACGCATCGGTCGTCGATCTTTCGCGTCGTTATCTTTCGCGAGTCGCGCGACAAATGCGAGATGGTGGAACGCATCGGTCGACAGCGGAAGTGATCGAAGCGGTTCGTCTAGCAGAAACGTTGGCGGCGTTTAAGGATGGCGTTGCGCCTACGCTGAATGACTTGCGCGATGCGGCGGTGACGTTGCTCGGTCAAGGCGAATTGGCGGCGGTCAAAGAATCACTTGCTCGCGTAGATGTGGGCACGGAGATCGGTAATTTGCCGAAAGGAGTCAGTCAAACTTCGATTCAAGCGGATTTTGATCGCGAGCTGCGGCGACTAAAGCTGGAAAAATATCGTTCGACGGTCGCTCAGCCCATCGACCTTGATCTTCGCGAAAATCGCCGAGTCAAAAGTGATGAGGCGGCGTTTCTCGATCTGTTTCGCTCAAGTTTTTTTCATCGCTTGCGAGTCCTCGAGATACCGTTTGTAACTTTTGGTCGAACGCGACAAGATTCAGCGACCTGGGCCGAGAAATGGAGTTTGCAGTGGAGCCCCGAAAGCGAGATTGTGCTGGTCGAAGCCGTCTTACTTGGTGAAACCGTCGAGCTGGCGACGGCATTCAAGTTCCATTCGCAATTGGAAAAGTGTACCTCGATTGCCGAAGCCGGAGCGATGGTTTCCGACGCCTGCCAGTGCGGCCTGATGGCGTCGATGGATCAGGCTCGCAGTCGGTTGCAGGAACTCGCCGTTCACAGCCGCGATTTTGCCGCGCTGGCGACTGCGGCGGAGCAACTAACGGCTGTCGTTCGATACGGTGACGTGCGAAGGATGAATCCCGCACCACTGGTTCCGCTGATCCAAGAGCTGTTCGTGCAAGGCAGTTTGTCGCTGTTTCATTCGGCCAACGGTGACGACAAAACGGTGCCGGACATGTTGCATGGGATCGACGCGATGAACAAAGTTTCCCTCGAGATGCACGATCAAGTCGAGGCTTCGTTGTGGCAGCGAGAACTGCGGCGGTTGGCAGAAGCCGATGATCGCAATCCGATTTTGTCGGGTTTCGCGTGTGGGATTTTGCTGGAACAAGGACTGCTACCGAACGAAGAACTATCGAAAGAAGTCTCGCGTCGATTGTCGCCGGGCGTGGCGGCTGATTTGGGGGCGGGCTGGTTTGAAGGACTCGCGAGACGTAACCGCTATGCGCTGCTTGCTCGACAAAGTCTGTGGGAGCAATTGGCCGATTATGTCGCGCGGCTCGATGAAACCGACTTCCGCCGGGCCGTCGTTTTTCTCCGCCGCGCGTTCGGTAATTTTAGTGCGAGAGAGAAACGAACAATTACGGAAAATCTTGGTGAGCTGTGGGGTATGAACAAGGACGCTGCGAGTGAGTTGCTGGAAAAGCCTCTGACGGAAGCCGAAGAAGCGACTCTATCCGACCTCGATGAATTTGGATTCGATGACTTATGAGCGATACAAAATCTTTTAGCTCCGAACAAGCGACACGATGGCGACTGATACTCGGGAAAGAATCTCAGCTATCGCTCGACGGGATGGGAGATGCCACGCTCAGTGCCGAACAATGCGAGATGGACGAAGCGCTCGAAGCGATCTATGGCGGCAACGAGGAACAAGAAATCAGCCAAGACGAATGGGGTCGCAAAACTATCGGATTGCATGGCTCACACAAGGGGCGATCAAAGCCGCGTGTGGCTCGGTGGCTTGATCAGGTACGAAATTTCTTTCCGAAAGATGTCGTGGTCTTGTTGCAACACGATGCGATCGAACGCCGAGGGATGAAAGAGTTGTTGTTCGAGCCAGAAATCTTGGCCAACGTGGAACCGTCGCTGGATTTGGCCAGCGCTGTTCTCGAACTCAAGCACATGGTTCCCGAGAAAGCCAAAGCCGCCGCGCGAGACTTGGTTCGCCGAGTCGTGGAAGAGCTTCGCAAGAAACTGGAATCACAATTCGCGCAGGCCATTCGAGGCTCGATTGATCGCAATCAGCACTCGCCGTTTCGCAGCATGGCAAATCTGGATTGGCCGCGCACGATTCGGCGCAACTTGAAGAACTATCATCCGTCGTTGCAAACGATCATCCCCGAAGAAATTTCCTTCTTTCAGCGCAAGCGTCGTCAGAATGAATGGAACGTGATTATCGCGATGGATCAATCGGGATCGATGCATTCGTCATTGATCTATGGCGGCATCATGGGCGCGATTCTGGCGAGTATGCCCGCGATTGAAACGCATGTCGTAGCGTTCAATCACGAAGAAGTTGTCGATCTAACCGAACTGTGTTCTGATCCCGTCGATCTATTGTTCGGCGTCCAGTTGAGCGGAGCCGAGGACTATTGGAAAGCGACGAGCTATTGCGAGCGGTTCATGCACACGCCCGACAAGACGCTGTACATTTTGATTGCTGACCTGCATGACACCAGTCCGAATGAAAGCCGCTTTGTCAAAAAAATGGAGTACCTTTTAGAAAGCGGAATCAAAGCGGTAACGTTGCTGGCGATCACCGACCAAGGCGAACCTTCGTTTAACGAATCGCTGGCGAACAAACTTGCCAAATTGGGAATGCCTTGCTTTGCTTGTATCCCCGACCGTTTGCCGGATTTGTTAGCCGCCGTTCTTAAAGGCAAGAATTTGTCCGATTTCGCCAGCAGTCTGGCAGCGGAAAAGTGAGCGGTGATTGGCTGGTGAGGTGCAGTCAATTGCCCGCAAATGATTACAGAGAACGCGGAAGTTCGGAAGTGAGTTTGAAGGGTGTGTGAAGCGGTCGTGGATTGAGTCACGAGTTATTTTCCATCACGAGATCGAAATAGCAGGCGTTTTCCAGTTCGGCACTTCAACACGAATGCGCAACACACCCATCGGACTGTCCAAACTGATGCAAACGTTCAAGGGCAATAATTGACATTATTCGCCAATGGACTTTAAAATTGACAAAACAACTCAACTTAAACCGAGGCACAAAAAAATGAGTTCATCAATTAATCTTTCGCTCACAGACGAACTGCGGGCGTTTGTCGACGCGAATTCGGGCGATGGCACGCTGTACGCGACACCTAGTGAATTTGTGCGAGACTTGTTACGGCAACAGAAAAGCAGACAAGAGGCATCTGCTGCACGTGATGCGATTTTGGAGGGATATCAAGATGCGATTGATGGTCGAACACATGCGTATCAAGGCGATCTTAGGAGCCTATTGAAGAGGGTCCAAAAGTGACCAAGAAAGCCAGCGGGAACCCGGTGGTGTATTTGACTGATCGTGCGCTCAACGACATTGCTAGTATCGAATCGCATTCGATTGAAAAGTTTGGAAAGCGAGTCGCAGCCCAGTACCTTGGCAAGCTCGAAGCAGGAATCCGTCGCGTCTCAGAAAATTCAGCCCTTCTTCGAGAAGAAGCTCCCTTTCACGAGTCACTCAAGTTTTACCGAATCGAACGCCATTTGCTTGTTTGCGAAACTGGAATCGAGGGCAAGATCATTATCCTTACGGTCTTACACGCCTCGATGGACATTCCATCGCGACTCGCTGAACTAGAGCCGAAGTTGCCAATGGAAACGGAAATACTTTTAAAACAACTTCATCGATCACCGAAGCGTTGATTTCTCTCTGACAGCTCGGACAAGATCACGCCTCTAACTTTCACTCATCGCCGGATTTATCGCGAAGCTTGCGGATTTCTTCAACGAGTTCGGGTGTGACCACTCCATAAGCGCCGCGAGTTTGGTTCTTTGTGAAGGAGTGCTGATCGTCAACGCCAGCGACGAAGCCGAAGCGATGTTCGGACTGAATCCGGAATCCGGAGAAGTCATTGGGAAGTTCGACGGAATCAAAAACGCTTGGGAAACTCCGGTGCCAGTTGGAGAAGGGCCATCGGCGGCCATCGTGTTGGCCGTTCCAAGAAAACTGCTGGCCATCGCGCCGCAAACGGGGAAACTAAAATGGTTCACGACCAATGGGCCGATCGATACCAATGTTTCGGCGAGTGCGGTTGTCAGCGGCGAGTCCGTGTTGTTCATGGGCAGTCGCTCGCGGACAGCGTTGTTGGTGCAGCACAGCGACGCTGGCGGCGCAGACGTGACCGAGTCGCATACGTTGTGGGAAGGAATCGCGTGGGGACAGATCACAACACCTCTGATTCATGAGGGGCACGCTTATTATTTTTCGGAAGGTCGAGCATGTTGTCAGGAAGTTTCCACGGGAAAGTATTTGTTCAAGGAGCGGCTACCGTTGCGGGATCGTCGAAATTTTCAAAAGCCAGCGAATCACAGTCGGCAAATTTAGAAACTTTACTCCCGCAAAAACGTGTTGAAGTAAATCAAGAGCCAACGGCCAATGCCTATGAGCAAGTGGGATTAAAACTAAGTTGGCAATGTATGACTGGCCATACTCTGTTGATTCAACAGTGAGTCTGCTGGAGATTGGTGGCGAAGTCAGGCACAATGGCATTGTGCTACGGCGAAACCGGAACTTGAAAAAACATCCTCCGCCATTCGAGCAGTCATTTGGCTTGACGTTTGAGTTTTCGGAGAAGCCCAACGACTATCATTGGCGATTTCTGTGAACGGTTAAGCTTTTTCTTTTTGGTGAAATTCCGAACGCTCACGAGTTGAGATAGTTACTGTCTCTAAGCGATTTTCAGATTTTTCATCCGACTGCTGCACGAATCCCACTTTGGTACTTTCAGATCGGGAATTACAATGTCCATTTGGCAGTTTAGTCGTTCTTCAACATTGGTTCTCGTGAAAGAGATGGTATGGCACTCATGGTTCGAGCTTTCGCAGTCGCGTTTCTGATAGTCGTCACATTGAGTAGTGATTGTTCGGTGGCTCAGGAGTCGCAGCCCGCAACCGTCGCTGAGGCGGCAGCCGTGCTCGACCTCACAAAATTTCCGCAAGTAGATCCGGCCAATGAATATGGAACCATGTTCGTGGCGTCACAACGCTATTCTTCAACCGCTACCGTTTCAGCCGCTGCGAAAAAAGTCCAACAGCAGCTCTTGCAAGACGGTTGGAAAGAACTTGACGGTTCGACGTACACCGATCAATACACAAGTGCTTCGTTTCAGAAAAACGGATTCACGGTTAGCGTGTCAGTCATGCCTAACGACTCAAAAGCCCCTGCTGCCGTTTACATCAACAATCACGGAAACGTGAATTTAAAATTGTTGCCGAAACCGGCGGGCGCCACCGAGTTGTATGCGTTCCCAACTTCGATCATGCTGATGACCGATTCGGGTGTCGATGAAACGAACGCCCAATACAAAAAACTGTTTGCTGAAAACGGCTGGGAGCCGTTTGGTGATACGACCATTTCGTTCTTTGTCAAAAAGAATGCCGTGCTGTTGCAAGTCGTGATCAGCAGCTCACCGGCTCAGCCAGGCAAGTCGGCGGTCCAAATTACCAGCGCTCAGATGTCCTGTGATTTGCCCGCACCACCTGACGCGGAAAATTTGCAGTACACCGACGCATCTGGGCAGATGATATTCGATAGCTCGAAATCACAAGCCGAGTGGATTGACTGGTTCAAAACCAAGCTGGGCGAGACAGGTTGGAAAGCTACCACCGAGAATCCACTCAAGGTCGATTTCCGAGAGTACCTGATTTTCCGAAACCCGGCGAAAGAATTGATTGAGATTTCGTTTTCAAAATTCGAGGAGAAGACTCGTATCAATTTGCGGTATCAAACTGCCGCTCAAGTTGCTGAGGAAGATCGCAAAGCCAAAGAATTCGCGGCCAAGAAATTGGCGGAGAATGAGGCCGAACAAGATCGCAAAATGAATCCGGAGAAGATCAGCATCGTTGCTCCGGTCGGTGCATCGATGGTTGCCGAGACTGCGAAGCGTATCGAGTTCTCAACTGCGTCGGGAGCTGCCAAAGCCGCGCTCGCGACGTGGCTCGCGACCCAGGAATCGGAGGGATGGGCGATCAAGAAGATTGCTGACGAGAATCAACTGGGTGAGTACGAATTGACGAAGGGCGAGCTGCGAATTTCTGCTGGCTTTGTTGATCCGGGTTTCATTCCCGGTTCAATCACGGTTACGGGTTGGGGTGACTTTCAGTTGGAGTTGAAAAAATAAGAAACGATTCGGAAACTGCATTCTGGAACTTCAATTGGAAGCCGTTAGCGAAGGCACCGCTTCACCCGCCAAAATCTTTGCGAACGGATTTTGTCGAGCAACCTAATTTTCACTGAACAGCAATGTCTTGTTCTTTGACATTAGATTGATAGTTGTGGAAGCCAACGTGTCACTGACTGTGGCCCAAACAAGAATTTAAGACAAATTCATTTTTGTTGTTTGTTGTCAAAGCTTCTGGTAATATCTCGTTGGTTTTATGCCACAAAATTTTCAAGATTTATGGTGTTGACGAAATATAGCTTTAGTTTCAACCGTCGGCACTAAGCAACCTTGCACCGTTTTAGTTGAAGGGATTGGGCGTGAAGCACATCGTTTATCTGAGTAGCAACCTTATCAAGACGCTCGGCTTAATTTCTGTGAACGCTTATCGTCGCTGGATCTCGCCGAGAAAAGGCTTTCGATGTGCGCATTCGGTCATGACGGGAGGTGAGAGTTGTTCTGACGCAGCGTTACGAATTCTGTCAAGCGATGTTGCTGCCTTGGATTCGTTTCGATTGATTGGGGAGCAGCGGTGCAAGTGTCGGGCAGCTTATCAAGAATTCAGAAGTCTGAAAAATGACGCGGAGAAAATGCTGGCGCTTGCGCCCATCTTTGCCGCTGGCGATACAACGATCAAGTGCTGTTAACATTTAGATGGTCTATTGAAGGGCTGAGCAGTGCGTCACATTCAGACTAGAGTTCTAATTCTTGCTGCAGTCAGTGTTTTCTTTTTGTCGGCGAACCGCTTTCCGCTCATCGCCCAAGACTCAAGTACACCAACAGGCAATGCTCTCAAAGTTTCGGAGGAGACTTTAATCAATGCACACAAGTTTCTTGACGGTTGTGCTCAAGCTCTCGATGCCGTGCCTGGTGTTGGTTCGATTGCCAAAGGTGGTGCTAAAGGAGTCTTGAATGTTGCGTTGCCAAGTGACGAAAGCGTGATGCGGAAACAGATGTCGCTCAACCATGCGGAACTGCTTCGTCAATTGGGATCGGTGAACAGTCAGCTTGAGAGTATCGGCGTGGCGATGAATGAAGTGAAGCGATCGGTAGAGGCGGATGCAGAGGAGCAACTGTACGTTAAATGTCGCACCTTGTATTCGGATCTGATCGACAACCAGAAGTCTGCTGCCGACCTTCGAAGCGCTACGGAACAACTTGAAAACATGGTTTACGACGCGCGGCACATGCTCGAAGTCAGGCCACGTGGAATCGTCTTCCACCTCTTAACCTGCAATGCATCACTGTGCGTCTCGAAACTACGAGAACTGAGTTCGGCACATGAAGACCTCAACGATGTCAGTCTTAAACTGCAGGTGATTTCGGGCAGGATAGAGAGCATTCTTGAGTCTTGCGAACAAAAAGGGACTTACAGTGAAGAGAGTCGTTTGCAGCTCGTTAAGCAATTCGAGGATTGTCGCGAAAAGTCGTATCAGTTACTGAAAGTCGCAGGTTTGGCTCCCTGTAGCGAATGCAATGCAGACACCGTCAATTCGTTCTGTTTTCAGGGGCGAGAGCAAGACGGCGAGCCAGATGTGGAGATCACGTTATTTCCATATAGCCGAGTTGAAAAATACAATTTCAGGAACGTGACGTATTCGTTGCAAGTGTCGGGGCCTGTCGTTGTTTTACAAAGCGGATATGAACGCTTTCGACCAATTACCTTGGCAGGCTTTCGGCAAGGGGCTGCGGAGAATCCTGTAGTGACAATCAATGTGGTTTCCGACGACGAGTCTTCCAAGACTCCGATGTTTGATCGCGTGAAACCTGCGGTAGACGCGTATAACCAAAGCATCATTGCCACCAACGAGACCTGCGCGGCATTGTTGATCGCGGAATCGGCCAGGAAGTTGATTGATATGAATAAGAAAGTCCTAGGAAAAGAGCTCGTCACGAAGTAACGGTGTGGTTTAGCAGATTCCAGGTTCACCATGCCGACGTTTCGCCAGCTTCAGGATTTTTTGCAAAAGAGACGGACTGCTCAATTTCGTGACTATGTTGCTCCGACCAACGCCTTGCAGCGCTTTTTGACTGAGCTGTTCCTTCAAACTCGGTTTCGCCGTTATGTATTGGCTTACCTGAGCGTTCAAGAAGGAGAAGATTTTGAAGGCAGGCTTGAGTATGACTCAGAAGCCCCAAGAATCATTGATGGTTTGCTTCGATCGCTCGGCAAAGAAAGTCTCTTAGAATTTAGGCCTGGCTTTGGACGATACAGAATTGGAATCTCGCTGGATCCTCTGCTCAACTTGCGAGCTGTTTACGCCTTTGGATTAATGTCTAGGGAGGCCAAGTCCAGTTGGATCAACCGTGTTCGCAGAGCCTGCCACAATGGAATGTTCAAAGGGAAGTGCGGGATACTCGGTCTATTTTTACGACTTTCCAGCATTCGGTTTACTCGCCAGAGAAATCTATCTGAATCAATCTTACGAATTTTGCGAAGTCGAAATGGAAGACGCATGGTGGTGCTCAGCATCATGCTCCTTTTTCCCAAATCAAGAAGTTGGTCGGATGTCGAATGGGGCCGAGTCTTGACGTTTATCGAAGAATACTTCTCAGCAAAAGTTCCTCAGTTGTTAGCAGTGATGAGCAACGATTCGGTTCAAAGCAACGGCTTGATCAAATTGGGGAAAGTCTTCTTCGGAACACTCGTCGGATCGTCAACTTGCCAAAACAAATGGGACTGCGACAGTGCAACCTTCGTGATTGACTCGATACGTCTCGCTTACTCGTGGGGTGTCACTTATCCTCTCGTGGATAACATTCTCGACAGTTCCCAAACGTCATCGCAAGTTCGTGACGCAATCTGTACGGTGGTTCGTCGCTCGTTTTCAGGTTCGCACCAGATCGACAATCTGGGATACAGCGATCGGGGAATTAAGGAGCTAAGTGAAAGGCTATCCGAGGTGTCGGCGCTGATTCCGGATGCGAATCGCGAACGAGCGAGGTCTCTTCTCCTCCGTTTACTTGAGGTACATCAGCGAGATTCGGAGCGACGAATATCCGAGGGCCAGCAGTTTGACGAGGACGAGATTCTTTCCGAAACGACGCAGAAAGCTGCCTTGGTGCGGCTTGCCACCATGGAGATTTGTGGCATCGAAGTTGATTCAGAAACGATTGCTCGATGCGAAGAACGAGGGCTGTTTAATCAACTCGGGGATGACTTGTGGGACATCTATGAGGACGCGGCGGAAAAACGAGTCACTCCGTTCACAAATTTTCTTGTCAGCGATTGCCCCCGGTCATTCAACCCGTTTGTGTTTTACGTGAACTATTCGAAAAAAATAACAAGCGGAATGAGTCGTTACCGTTGCTACTCGACGATGTTGGGATGCGCGGAATCGTTTCGAGACCTTCATTTAAGTTTTGGCAAACTCGGAAATGATTCATTGTTCGTCTGGAGTCACATCAGCGAAACGCTTCGCGATGAAGGAATCGAAGACGTTGAAGATTTCCTGTCCCAGGTTCCGCACGTCGATTTTGATGCAGTTCTCTTTGAAGCGGAACGAGCCATTTTTGAAAATGTGATATGAGGTACTTCGATTTTCAGACCGGGATTAAATTTCGGATGTGCAAATTTAGGAGATTGGTTTGCCGAGCCGCGTTGTAGTTTTCGGAGCCAAACTGAGTCCTTCCTTAAATTTTGTTTTTCCGTGCCTCGATTGCTTCGGCTGGAAGCAGTGGAGAGATCGGTTATGATATCGGACATGAGCGAAAACCAAACCATTCTGGTCGTCGATGATGACGATATCTTACGCAGCCGCTTGCAACGGTCGTTAGCCAAACGAGGCTGGACGGTGTTTGTGGCAGCTGGTTTTGAAGAAGCACTTGAGCAGGCTCGCGCGAATCAACCCGCACGGGCAGTGCTCGATTTGAAAATGCCTGGTCGCACGGGTTTGGAAGTTCTGAAGGAAATCCGGGCTGTTTCGCCCGATACCGATTGTGTGATCTTGACCGGTTACGGCAGCATTACGAACGCGGTGGAAGCGGTGAAGCTGGGCGCTGTGGGCTATGTGACGAAGCCGGCTGATACGGATCAAGTCTTGGCGGCTTTTGCGCCGACTCCTGAAACGCCGACGCCGGAGTTTCCTCCGCCATCGTTGGCGGAGGCTCAGTGGGAGCATATCCAGCGGGTGTTGTCTGATACGGGCGGAAACATTTCAGAAGCGGCACGACGGTTGGATATTCCTCGCCGGACTTTGCAGCGGAAACTGAAGAAGAACGCACCGTAAATGTTGCCGCATTTTGAATTTGCGTCAAAACAAGCCCGACGCGCGAGCGAGGCGACGTTGATCGTGGCATGCGAAATCCTCGCTTGCGAGTCGGGCTACTGATTTTTTCTGTGACGATTTGTCACGTAGACCAAATGGCGGTCTTATTTTAAATTCTTGAATCAAGATAGGCTTTCCGCTAGAGGCATCCGCGCGGTGTGTCGATGTTTTTTGCAATCGTAGCCTGATCCAAATTGCCTTGGAAAAAAGTCGTTTGAGTTTTCTTAAAGCGGGGTGGTGCATCGGTCGCAACACCATTAAATTGATGGACGTTTAATCGGATTCTACGGTCAGGTTGCGCACCAATCAGTCGTATTCACAAAACGGTGATTTTGAATGCAAGAGTTTCATTTTCCGACTTGGGTTAACAAGTTCACGATTCTCGTCATCCTGGTAGGGTTGACCGTCGGCGGCTATTTGGCGACGTGTTTATTCGCCGCGATTCATCCTGACACGATCAATATTGGGCACCAGCCAAAGCAACCGGTGCCCTTCAGTCACAAAATACACGCCGGTCAGCTCAAGCTGGATTGTCGGTATTGTCACAACACGGTTGAGAAGGCCGGTCATGCGGCGATTCCGCCAACGGCGACGTGTGGAAATTGTCACGGCGACAGCAGGACAACTGCTGAAGTTCCAGGTGTGCCCGGTCGCAACCTCGGAGTCATTCAGCCCGCGAGTACCCTGCTCGAACCGGTACGGAAAAGTCTGGAGACCGGCGATCCGATCGAGTGGGAGCGAGTCCATGATCTACCCGATTTCGTGTATTTCAATCACAGTGCTCATATCAATCGTGGTGTGAGTTGCGTTTCTTGTCACGGTCGAGTCGATCAGATGGAAGTCGTGACTCAGGTCGAAACGATGTCGATGAAGTGGTGTTTGGACTGCCATCGAAATCCCGAAGCCAACATTCGCGACCCGAATCTGGTAACGCAGTTGGATTTAGTAGTCTCCAAGGAAGAGGCTGCTGAGTGGCACAAAAAGCTAGAAATCAAGCCGAACATCAGTTGTTCGACGTGTCACCGTTAAAGTTGTTGGGTGATTGGCAGAGAGCTTTTGCTGTGGTGGGACTCGCCAGGGTTCCTTTTGCTGATGGAGGGAATTCTGGCGAATTCCACTACGGATAGGAGAGTAGATATGCTGCTCGCCTTGTTGTCAAACTGCTTGCAGGTTGACAGGTGTTTTTGCTACGAGAAATTAGTCACGTTACGTCATAAAGAAATATGAACAAGCCTCAAATTGACAAAATGGAAATGATTGATCTGGAGCAGTTGTCCGGAGAGGCTGGTTTCAATTCGGCAATCGATCGCGATTTTGGAACTGTTCTCGAAGGCCACACCGATGGCGTTTCTCGTCGTCGGTGGTTGCAGTTGATGGGTGCTTCGCTGGCTCTCGGTGGTGCGGTTGGCTGTCGCTATCAAGAAGAAAAAATTGCACCGTTTGCCTTTCGCCCGCAGAATCGCGTGCCGGGTGTTCCAGAAAAATTTGCGACGATGATCGATTTTGCCGGCGTCGCTCAGCCGTTGGTTTCAACGAACTACGATGGTCGCCCCATCAAGCTCGATGGAAATCCTGATCATCCGTGTTCGCTCGGTGCGTCGTCGGTGTTCACTCAAGCACAGATTTTAGAGTTCTATGATCCGGATCGATTGCGAGTTTGCTTGAAGGCGAATGGGCAGACGAGCAAGTTCGGCAAGTTATTCGACGAGACAGATTTTGATGCTGTCGTAGCTGCGTTTCGTCCGCTGCTTTCGGGCAAGGATTTAAGCAAGGTTGCCGTGTTGGCTCAGCCTTCTTCGTCCCCTACCCTGCAACGCTTGCAAGAAGATTTTGTTGCCAAGGGCGGTTCGTGGGTGACTTATTCGCCCGTCGCCAATGACAACACGCGGAAGGGTGTTAGTGCTGCCTTTGGGAAGCCGTTGCGAGCTCGCTATCATCTCGACAAGGCAAAGGTGATTGTCACGCTCGATGCTGATCCGTTGATGTTGGACGCTGGAGCGATTTCCAATTCGATCACGTTCGCCAAAGGTCGCGATGCAGACGGCGGTAACATGAGTCGACTGTATGCGGTCGAAAGTCAGTTCAGCACAACAGGTGCGGCCGCTGATCATCGCATTTCGGTTCGTAGTTCGGACATGCCGGGCTTTGTTGCGTCGCTGGCGGCGGCGATCGATAATGCGAAACTGGGTGACGCAATCGATAGGGATCTGCCGTATCGCGAGCGGCTGTTGTTGGCGATGGCTCAAGATTTAAAGGCTGCCGAAGGGGCAAGCATTATTATTCCTGGTGAGCTGCAATCGCCAGAAGTCCACGCGTTTGTGCATTCGCTGAACGAAAAACTGGGCAACCACGGAACGATGATCGAGTTCATCGCAGTCTCCGATCCTGGGCGATCAACGCTTCAAGCCGTTCAGGATTTGTCGGATCAGATCAAGGGTGGTGGGATTGAAACGCTGGTCGTGATCGGTGGGAATCCGGTGTACGACGCACCGCGAAGCTTGAGTTTTGCGGAGCTGATCAGCAAAGTGAAAAATTCCCTGCATGTGACGACTTATAAGAACGAAACCAGCCTTCATTGCGGTTGGATCAGCAATTTGGCTCATCCGCTAGAGACATGGAAGGACGGTTTTGCGTTCGATGGTTCGATGTTGATTGGGCAGCCGTTAATCAATCCGTTGTTCGGCGGCAAGTCGGAGATTGAAACGCTGGCGATATTGATGAACGGCAAGGTGGTCGATGGTCAGCAGTTGGTCCGCGAAACGCTGGGTGCAGAATTTGATGACGCAAGGTGGCGCCAAGCGGTTCATGAGGGTTTCGTCGACGCGACGATTGCTCCTCCCGTTGATGTGAAAGCGAAAGCCGCTCCGAAGATTGCCGCGAGCGATGCGTGGTCGAAACCTTGGGATGGAAAATCGCTGGAAGTCGTGTTCAACGCCAGTCGTTCGGTTTACGACGGTCGCTTTGCTAATAATGCTTGGCTGCAAGAGTTGCCCGATTTTTTCACAAAGGTCGCTTGGGACAATGTGGCATCGGTCAGTCCGAAAACGGCGGAAACCTTGGGACTCAAGCATGGAACCGTAGCGACGATTCGAGTCAACGAAGCCGAGCAGAGGGTTCCGGTTTACGTTCAAGCGGGTCAAGCCAATGGTTCGATCGGCATCGAAATTGGCTACGGTCGTACAGCGGCCGGTCGGGTCGGTGGCGATGCGGCTGCGGGAATCGAGACCGTCGGTTTTGATGTCAATGAGTTGCGAGCGATTAAGAACTGGCAAGTCGTCGGAGGCTTGGACAGCGATGCCATTATCGGGTCGGGTACGGCTCATCCAAAATTGGCGGTTGTTCAAGAGCCGTGGGTGATGGACGCCGTTGGCCGTAACGAGATTCAAGCGAGAATGTTCCGTGACCGGGACAAAAAGGAAACCGATCGCAGTGGTTTGTTGCGAGAAGGTTCGCTGGAAAGTTACCGCGAGTTTTTAGAAGTGCATCCGATTGGTTCGCATGACGGTCACTCGCATGACGGCGCGAGCGAGATCGAACTCGACTTTTTCCAGTTCCTGTTGGTATTTTCGCTGGCGTTCCTGTTGCTCG
>JBGSKR010000452.1:0-2463 GCA_041741135.1 Mariniblastus sp. | reverse complement strand
GAGTCTATTCTGGCGGCAAAGGTCGGATTAAGGGCAGCACAAAAAGGACACATGTGCGCCAAGGCAGAGCGAATCGGCTGGAGAACCAGCATCATCACGACAGCAAATAAAAACAGCGGTAATAAACAACGTGGCATGATTCTTAAACGATTCACAGTTTTGGGCATGGGCTAGAAAAAGGGCGAGAAACAGACGGGCCAATCCATTCCGTAAATTGGCCGGAATCGCAATGACATTTTACCCGTAAAACGGCCTCATTGATATGAGGATTATTTGCCGAGCGATTTCGAAACGTCGGTTCGATAGGCCGAAATCGCCGGATAAATCCCGACGATCACGGCCAATAAAATCAACGCAGGAATCAGCAAGATTTCAGGTGACACCTTCCAGTCCAGAATCGCGTTGGGCAAGTAGTTAGCGTAAGGAAACTCGGCCAATGGAATCGCCGGAGCAAAACTAAAGAATCCAATTTGAACACCCGTACGAGCCTCGACAAATGGTCCCAAAGCTTCGTTTAAAGCGTGCCCGCCAATCCATCCGAGCAAGCCGCCCGCGAGTGCTAGCAGAATCGATTCGCAGAGCATGATGTTCATGACTTGGCCGCGATTCGCTCCCAAGGCTCGCATCACCGCAATCTCGTGCTGCCTTTGATTCATCGAATTATAAATGCCAACCAAAATACTCAGTGCCGAGACGACGCAAATCAGGCAGGTCAGTGCGAGCAACAACCAACGAATCGGATCAACGAATAACTGAAACAACGAGGTGACCTGACCAACCGGATTAACGGCTTGTGCTGCCTTCTGAGCGCGGGTTGGACGATAGGCCGACCAATCGAGACACAATTCCAAATCGCCTTGATTAATCTGAGGAGGGAGAAAGGTGGACAGCGAACCGTATTTATCGTTCTTCGATGTCCGTACCAAGATCGAAGTGACCTCGCGGTTTTCGATTGGCAACCGGGCTTTGGGTTTGGAAGCTGCACCTGCCAGTGGGGCGGCGGGTTGAGCTTTCGGCAAAGCTTCCGTTTCGTCGTTGGCCTTGTTCCCGTATTCGCTGGCGTCGTCCGGCGAGACATTGAAATTCTCAATCGGTTCGATTTCGCCGTCTTCATCATCAGAGAACGGATCGACCGTCGCGGGATCAATCGAAGTCGAATTTGAGTTCGCTGAGTCGAGATTTGTTTTGAGCGTTTGCTCCTCATCGATCTCTTGCGTGTGGCCGTCCATCAGGTAAAAGCCCTCCATGTTTAGAAACAACACGCCATCATGCGGTGTTCCCGTCGGAGCAACGATTCCCACAATCGTGAATGGAGTTTCGTGAATGTGAGCGCCAGGACTATTGGGGTCGCCGTGAGTCGGCATGATCGTGTCGCCTAAATTCAGCCCGCAACGATTGGCCACTCGAGCGCCTAGCACGCATTCATAAAATCCGTTCTCGGGGCTGTCGGTTTCAAAACAGCGTCCCGCCGAGAAAGTAAATTTCTCTTCAGTTTCAACGTCCAAAACCAGCTCATTGAAGAAATCGGGATTCGTTCCAACGCAACGAAACGCAGCGCCCGACTTTTCATCCACATAGAAATCACCCAGGCATAGCGGAACGGCAACGTGGGTATAAGCCGCATACATGCCAGGCTGATCGATTCTCATCGCCGCTCTTTGCTGTTGCTCCCAAGTCTTCGCCGCGATCTGATCGTTGAGCATCGCCGCAAAACTGCCCGCGCCCGGCGCATGCGTTGAAACCGATTTTCGCGAATCGGCTTCTAACTGATACGCAGCCCACGCGATCGAGTGTTTCATTTCCTCTTGGCGAGTTTCCGCATCACAGAAAGCCAAATAATATTCATAAGGAATGTTCTCCACGGGTTGGCTCAAATAGTAAACCGTGCTCATGGTTAACTGCAATCCGCCACCGCGCGCACCCACCAACACGTTGTAACCAAAGCTGCTATTGTTCTTAAACGATTGAGATACCAATCCATGAATCGAAAGCACGGCCACAACCAGCATCACGCCTAGCGCCATGCTGGCGATCGTCAGCCACGACCCGAAGCCGCGATGTTGAATACTGCGCCAAGCGATTTTGAATACATTCATGGTGATGCTTGCTTCAAACGGTTTACGACCAAATTCAATTCGTCCAACTGCACGCAGCGATCAAATTGATTGGCAACTTCCATCGAATGTGTGACGATCAGCAGAGCAATGTTACTTTCTTCACAACATGATTTAATCAGTTCGACCATTTGTTGTTGGTTCTGCGGATCGACGTTCGCGGTCGGTTCATCGGCAAGCAACAATTTTGGTTGATTGGCCAGCGAGCGAGCGATGGCGACCCGCTGTTGTTCTCCGACAGACATCGCTGACGGTTTATTGTGCAGTCGATGCGACAAGCCAACGAGCGACAGTAACTCGAACGCTCGTTCTCGCATCGCGAATTTTGTGGATCGCTGGCTGCAAAACG